>JANOSQ010001025.1:0-7877 GCA_031415915.1 Fimbriiglobus sp.
GAAGGGGAGTTGAACCCCTGGCCTCTGCAATGCGAATGCAGCGCTCTACCAACTGAGCTACCGCCCCCCGAGGTGCTTCAATCCTAGGGTTCGGCGCCGAACCGGACAAGGGGAGTTCCGACAGAGGCCGAACCGCGATACCGGCTCTCGCCCCGGCTTTCGTCATTCCAGTCGCTATCCACCCACCCAATCGTGGTGGAATGACGACCGACTTTCGGAGCGACCTCTGCGCGGCGAGGACTTGCGTCCGCTTCGCCTCCCATGGCTCCGATACGACCACCCGAAGACTGCCGACATGGGGCGCACCCCCACGCATTTTCTCCCGTTGACACCCCGGGGCGGGTCGGTATTGTGCCGGCCCTCGGAGTCGCGCGTGCACGGAAGCATCATGCGATAACCGGGTCGGCCGAAAGGTCCGCGTATGGCCTCGTCGCAACCCACTCGAACGAAGCCGTTGGCCGTCGAGCAGTTGGAAAGTCGCGAGTTGCCCTCGGCGGGATCGTGGCTCGTCGAACCCTTTCAACGCGATTCTCCGAGCGGCCTGCCCAGCAACTGGAGCCAGTGGAATTCGGATGCTCAACGGGCGGCTTTCCGGATCGACGCCGGCGGCGCCGGGCTGGGCGATCAAGGTCATCTCGTCTCGTCGGCTTCGAGCATCGCCTCCGGGCGCGCTTGGCTGAACACGAATTACTCCGCCGATCTCGAGGTCTCGTCCGCGGTCTATCTCGGCACGACCGTCCCCATTCAATTGCTCGTCCGCGGGGCGAACCTCGGAACCTCGACGCCGACCTATTATGCGGCCAGTGTCATCCGCGGTACCGAAATCCAACTCCTCGAAGTGAACCGCGGCGTGACGACGGTGCTCGGCACCGTCCGTTCGACCGAATACCTCAGCGGGAAATGGGTGACGCTGAAGATCCGCGCCGAAGGGGATGCCCTGCGGGTCTACCTCCATCGCGGCGACACGAACCAGTACCTCGGGGCCGACGGCCGTTGGAGCCGCACGCCCGTCGCGGCCATCGAGAAAATCGACAATACCATCCGCACCGGTGGACAAGTCGGCTTCGCCCGCCGGGCCGGTCTCGCCGGCGATGTGCCGATCGACAGTTTGCGCATCGGCTCGGTGGACTCGGGACCGAATGCGAACATCCGCGAAGAGCGCTTCGCGGGCGCCGCCGCGGCGCGGTTGCCGGTGGGATGGTCGCAATTCATCGGCAGCGGCACGGTCACGGTCGCCACGCTCGGCGACGAGACGCTCGACCTGGCGGCCAACAGCACCGGTCAAGCCCGCATCTGGATGACCCAGCCGGTGCCCAACGACGTCCAAGTCACGTCGTCAATCTTCGTCGACAGCCTCACCCCGGCCGGATTGTTCGCCCGCGGCTCCAGCGTGAACACGTCGCGGCCGACGTACTACGGCTTGACGGTGAAGCGCGGGCTGGAAATCGAAGTGGTGAAGGTCGTCAACGGCGTCAGCACCTCGCTCGCGCGGTTGAACAGCTCGGCTTGGTCGAGCGGAATCTGGGTTCAAGCGTCGCTCGTGGTGAAGGGCAACCAACTCCGCGTGCAGATTTCCCGTTCCGACACCGGGCAATACCTCGACGCGGCCGGCAACTGGGGCCTGTCACCGATCTGGGCCATCAGCCTCACGGACAGTTCCATCGCCAGCGGCGGCTTGGCCGGGTTGTCGCGCGGTTCCGGCGTCGCCGGCGATTTGCTCTTCGACAACTTCCTCGTCAACGCCGCCCCGGTGAACATGACCTGGGCGACGGCGATCCCGACCGAAGCCGACAAGCCGACGACGATCCCGGCGCCGCCACCGGATATAACTCCGACGCCCACGCCGGTTCCGACTCCCACGCCAACACCCGCCCCGACCCCGGTTCCCGTTCCGGTGGGCAACCCCGCGCTGCCGAGTGTGCCCCGGCACTACAGCCACATCCGCGTTTCGGCGCTCGCCTACCACGGCAATCCGATGACCAGCTTCGAGCAGAATCTGCTGCGGAACAGCATCGACTTGGTGATCCCCAACCTCACCTACTTGAACACCATCGCGGCGGCCGCTCCGACGACGCCGCAGCTGATTTACACGAACACGACCAACCTCTACCTCAGCCTGCTGACCGACTGGCTGGCCTACGCGGATCGGATGGGGTACGACCGCGAAGCGGCCTTCTACCACGTCAAGCAAGCGACCCGCGCCGACGGTATGAGCGCCTCGGCCACGCCCGTCGACAACTTCTGGTCCGTCCAGCGCGGCAGCGCCGTCACCGATTGGGCCGACATCACGAGCACCGCCCGCAGCGGCACCAGCACCAACGCATTCGCGAAGCTCGGGGAAGCCGTGGCCATCGGCAACACCGAGCGCTTCCGCGAAATCAACTTCAACCTGACAAGCGGCGCGGCCGGGAACTGGCGCGGCGAACTCGAATACGTCAGCGCGGTCGATGCCAACGGCAACCCGACCCGCTGGAGCCGGTTGACCACGCTGAGCGATACGACCGGGGGCCTCCGGCGGAGCGGGCAGTACCTCTTCGACCCGCCCGCCAATTGGTTGACGGCCACGATCAACGGCAGCGCCCGCTATTACTACGTCCGCGTCGTCACCACCGTCGGCGGGGTCGCCCCCGTGTTCCGCACCGTGCTCGGCCGCGACTACGTCCGGCAGAACGGCCACGTCGGCACGATCCCCGCCTTCGATTCCGCCGCGGATCTCGATGGCGACGGCTACCTCAAAGATGCCGAGTACGCCCGGCGACGCACCGGCTTCGACGCCCGCTTCGAGTACGAATCGCGATTGACCTTCCCGTACTATGGGCCGAACCGGTTCGCCACGAACGTCGGCTCGGTGGAATTCCGCAACTGGGTCGTCGATTACCACCGCCGCTTGCTCGTCGCGCTTCCGAAGGCCAGCGGGTTCTTCGTCGATAACTCCACGGGCCGGTTGCCGGTCGATCCGGCGGCGCTCCTCGAACCGGTGAACCAATACGCCCAACAATACGGCGACTTGCTCGGGATCCTCAACCGCTCGCTCGGGTCGAAGTGGATCGTGTCGAACACGGCCGGGGGCGGGGCGTCGGTGAACTCGCAGATCAGCAATGGCGTGACGTACTTGGAAGAATTCGCGATCCGGCCGTTGCAAGCGAACCACGTCATGTTCGAAGACCTCGCGGCGACCGTGGCCTACCGGCGCACTCTCAACGGTGGGCGGGCCTACGAAATCCTCGACAGCCTCACGACGCAAGTGGCGCTGACCGACCCGCGGGCCATGACCACGACCCTCGCGATGTATTACCTGCTCGCCGATCCGAATCTGACGTTCCTGATGATCAACGGCGGAGCCGCCCCCGCCAGTACTTGGAGGGAACACTGGACCGATGCGATCAAGTACAACGTCGGCCGGCCGCAAGGGGCGTTCACCCAAGTGGCTTCGGGCCAAGACCCATCGAATGCGAGCCTGCAATACAAGGTCTTCCAGCGGCGCTACGACAACGCGTTGGTGCTCTACAAACCGCTCTCGTACACGCGCGGCGTCAGCGGCGCCATCGCCGACAACACCGCGACCCTGCATCAATTGGGCGGGAACTACCGGGTCGTCCGCAACGACGGCACCCTCGGCTCCATCGTCACGCAGATCGGTCTGAGAAACGGCGAGGGCGTCGTGCTGGCTCGGGCGTGACGAGAATCGGCACTTCCCACGGGGACGCCGAACTCGACTGCCAACTCCGATGCCGCCTTGTCCTCAATGGCCACCGCCGTCGCCTCGGTCTGCTTCCTGAATCCGGACTGCCGGAGCAATTCCCCGAAGACCCCGACCGCGACATGGACTCGCGCCTTTCGGTTCCACACCTTTTCCCCTCGCAATTCCCTCCTCCGCGCGGTGGAATGGCCATGCCGCTCCGGCGTCGTTACGGTTAGCTTGTGCCCGGCGTGTCGTCTTTCTTCCGGGCTGTTCGCGCGGCCCGCGGCGAGGGTTCCCCCATGCGTCTGGCCATTCTCATCCTGCTCGCGGTCTTCACCGCATCCCATTTCGCAGCGGCGCAATCGCCGACGGTGGTGACGGGCACCGGCGGCAAAGACAAACGCACCCGCAAAATCGCGGCGTCGATCGACAAAGCGCTGGCCGCCGATTGGGCCGACCGGAAGATCACCCCTGCAACGGAAGCGGACGATGCCGAGTTCGCCCGGCGCGTTTACCTCGACATCGTCGGCCGCATCCCGAAGGTCTCCGAGGTCCGCGAGTTCGAGGACGACAAAACGCCGAACAAGCGCGACCTTTTGGTCGACAAACTCCTGCAGAAGCCGAGCTACGCCGTTCACATGGCGAGCGTGCTGCGTGCCGCGTGGCTACCGGAAACGCTCACCGACATCTTCGCCCAGTATCCGGGGATGCAGTACGAGGACTGGCTGCGGAGGCAGTTGCTCGTGAACGCCCCGATCGACAAGATCGTCCGGCGGACGCTTACGGCGAACATCCAAATCGGCGGCCCGCGAAACTTCCGCGCGGTCGATCCCCTGGGCTACAACGCCGACGATCTCGCGCTGCAGGCGTTCTACAACGCCGGGCTGATGAAGCCGGAGAACTTGGGCAGCACCGTCACGCGGGCCTTCCTCGGCATCAAACTCGAGTGCGCCCAATGTCACGATCACCCGTTCGCCCCGTACACCCGCAACCAATTCTGGGAGTTCGCCGCATTCTTCGGCGAGCTGACCCCGCAACCGCGCATGCTCGCCTCGTTCGAGGGGCCGCTGCTGCCGCAGTACCAGTTCAACACGCTGACGATCCCCGATTCGACCAAGGTCGTCTCGGCGAAGTTCATGGACGGCACGACGCCGCAATGGAACGAACGGCGGATACCGCGGGTCGAACTCGCCGATTGGATCACCGATGAAAAGAACCCCTATTTCGCCCGCAACATCGCCAACCGCCTCTGGCACCAGTTCTTCGGCATCGGCCTGATCGACCCCGTCGACGAACCGGGCGATGCGAACCCCGCGAGCCACCCGGAACTGCTCTCGGAACTGGCGAAGGCGATCATCGATGCGGAGTACGACCTGCGCATCGTGATCCGCGGCCTCGCGGCGAGCAAGGCGTACAACCTCAGCAGCAAGCAGAGCCACCCGAGCCAAAGCGACCCGCGCCGCTTCGCCCGCATGAACTTGAAAGGCCTGACGGGCCACCAAATCTACGACAGCTTCGCCACGGCCACGGGCATCAAGCAGGGGCTGCCACGGAATCAGGATTACTACGACCAAGGCCTCCAGATGGGCCGCTTCGGCTTCCGCACCCTGTTCCCGAGCACCGCCCGCCCGACCGAGACGCAGACGTCGATCCTGCAAGCGCTCATGATGATGAACAGCAAGCTGATCGCGGATCAGACGAGCCTCGACAAGAGCGAGATCCTCGCCGCCATCGCGGATGCACCGTTCTTGGATACCGACAAGAAAGTGGAAGCGATCTTCTTCGCGGCGCTGACGCGCAAACCGACCGCCGAAGAACGCGAGAAGTTCACCAGCTACATCGACCGCGGCGGCCCCACCGGGGACAAGGGCAAAGCACTGTGCGATGTGTTCTGGGTGCTGTTGAATACGACGGAGTTTTTGTTCAATCACTGAGTCGATTTCGGATTTGGGATTGCGGATTTCGGATTTGAAGACCACTCGCACTGAACACTCCGGAGATTAACGATGGCCCCTGCTTCAATCCGAAATCCGCAATCCAAAGTCCGAAATGGAAGCCGCCGCCACTTTCTGCAAGCCGGGGCCGTCGGCTTGGGCTGCGCCACCTCCGGCTGGTTCAACAAGCTCGCCGCGGTGGGGGAAACCGCCCCGGAGCGCAAGAAGGCGTGCATCCTCCTCTGGATGAACGGCGGGCCGAGCACCATCGACCTGTGGGACCTCAAACCCGACCACGAGAACGGCGGGCCGTACAAGCCGATCAAGACCGACGCCCCCGGGCTGATGTTCGGGCCGCACCTGCCCGAACTCGCCAAGTTCGGCAGCAAGATGGCCGTGCTCCGCGGCATGTCCACCAAGGAGGGCGACCACAGCCGGGCGACCTACCTCATGCGGACGGGGAACCTCCCGCTCGGCGGTATCCAGTTCCCCGGCATCGGCGGGCTGGTGTCGAAGGAAATCGGCGACCCCAAGAACGAACTCCCCAACTGCATCAGCATCGCCCCGCAGCGCTTCTTCAACGTGGACGCGTTCGGCGCCGGCTTCCTCGGGCCGCAGTACGCCCCGCTCATCGTCGCCGACAACGTCTTCCAGCAGCCCGGTCAGATGATCAACGTCGATACGTCGCTGAAGGTGCAGAACCTCGCCCGCCCCGGCGAAGTCAGCAAGTCCCAATCCGACGCGCGCCTCGAAATGCTGAAGCAGATGCAGGAAGACTTCGGCACCGCCCGGCCGAGCGCGATCACCGGTAGCCACCAGTCGGCCTACGACCGTGCCACGCGCCTCATGCAATCGGACGCCGGCAAAGTCTTCGACCTGTCGCAAGAGACGGACAAAGTCCGCGACCGCTACGGCCGCAACCTCTTCGGGCAAGGGTGCCTCCTCGCCCGCAGGCTGGTCGAAAAAGGCGTGCCGTTCATCGAAGTGAACCTCGGCAACTGGGACACCCACGGAGACAACTTCACCGCCGTGAAGAACCTCTGCGGTTCCCTCGACGCCGGCTGGGCCGCGCTGATGACCGACCTCAAGGACCGAGGCCTGCTCGACAGCACGCTCATCGTCTGGATGGGCGAGTTCGGTCGCACGCCGAAGATCAACCCGCAAAAGGGGCGCGACCATTACCCGAACGCGTGGGCCACGGTTCTCGCCGGCGGCGGCATCAAGGGCGGTCAGGCCATCGGCAAAACCAGCGCCGACGGCACCACGGTCGAAGACCGCGTCACGACGACGGTCGATCTGCTCGCCACGGCCTGCCTCGCCCTCGGCATCGATCCGAAGAAAGCGAACATGTCGAACGTCGGCCGGCCGATCCCCATCGTCGACAAGTCGGCCGACCCGGTGAAGGAGATCCTCGCGTGAAGACGCTCTCCCTCGCGCTGCTGCTCGCGGCGCTGCCTGCGATCTCCGCCGAACCGCCCAAGAACAAAGCCGAACTGGTCGCCGGTTCGGGCCTGGTGAAGGTCGAGCGCTCCCCGTTCGGCAAGCAAGCCGACGCGCTCGTGCCGAACTTGCAAGCGTTCTCCGAGAACTCCTTGGCCAAGCGCTCTGTGCCCTTCGTGCGCACCGCGCGGGAAACCCCGGCCGATCAATTCGAGATCGTCTTCTTCGCCCGTACCCGACCGGTCCGCATTCGCATCACTGCGCTGCACGGCGGCAAGCCGGTGCTGGCCAAGTGGGAAGAAACCCTCAAAACGCTGTTCAAAGCGTTCGACCGCGACGGCGACGGCAAGTTGAACCGGCAGGAAGCGGAACTGATCTTCTCCAAGACGGAAGTGAAGTCGATGCTCTCCGGCGTCGTCGGCTACCGCGGCCAAGGCGGCGGCGCCCTGCCGACGCTCGAATCGCTGGATAAGGACGGCGACGCGTCCGCTTCGTTCGACGAGTTCGCCCACTACTACGACGACCTGACCGCCGAACTCGTCCGCTCCCGCGAAGCGCCGTACTATGCGACGCCGGACGCGCTAACGCCCGAACTCTTCGCCCGCCTCGACCTCAACGACGACAAACGCCTCTCCGAAGAAGAATTGAAAGCCGCGGAGAAGTTGCTCATCGCCCTCGATGGCGACGAGGACGAATGCGTCTCAGCGTTTGAGATCACTTCGAACCCCGTGAAGAACAAGATCCCCGTGCTCAGCGCCGGAACCGGCATGGCCATGATGGAGCGGCCCAATGGCAAGGCGCCGACCGGCCCGACGGACATC
>JANOSQ010001026.1:0-3158 GCA_031415915.1 Fimbriiglobus sp.
CCCGGCCGCCGTTCAGCACGCACCGGCAGGAGCGAAGGGCGCCGGTCACGTCGCCTTGCTGGGCTCGAAGGAGAGCATCCAAATGGAGCAGGCGGGCGACGCCGCGCGCATCCTGTAGCTGTTGCAGGTGAACGTCGAAGGCCGTCCGGCCCCAGGTGATCTCGAAGCGGCCATCCGGGAAGGCCAACATCTTGCGCGCTTCGGATCGGGCACCATTCACTGAGTCGAGTTTGTCGAGTTCTGTCTTGAGAAAGGCCATGTCCTCCGCGGAGAGCTGGGGAATCGGAACAAACTTGCCGCTGCGCTCGTTAAACTCCGCACTGGGCCACTTCGCCGCTTTGAGCAGTTGGACGACCTTGCGGAGTTGGATCGCCCCGTTCTTGTCGTCGGGGATAACCTTCCGCTTCGCCTCGATCTGTTCCAGTCGCCAACCGGGTTCGAGGCGGTCGAGTTCGGCCACCGCCGCTAGCAGATCCTCGCCGGAGGTGTCCGGCCTGGGGGTCTCAGTCACAATGGGTGCGGGCGGCTCTGGCCGCGGCCGCAAGACAACAACGGCGACGACGGCCGCGAGCATGAGCAATGCTCCGCTCAGACCGACCACAAGAGCGTTCTTGCGAGCGCGACGCCACACCTTCTCCGCGACGCCGACTCGCCGGGCGAGGATCGGTTCATCGTCGAGGAAACGCCGCAAGTCGTCTGCCAGTTCCCCGGCAGAGGGATATCGCCGGGCGGGTTCCTTCGCCAGCGCTTTCAGGCAGATCGTCTCCAGGTCGAACGGCACTTTCGCGCGGATTCGCGAGGGCGGGACCGGTTCTTGTGTTCGCACCCGATCGAGGATCTCGATTGCCGTGGCCCCTTGAAAGGGCGGACGACCGGTGAGGCACTCGTACAGGATGGCCCCCAGAGCATAGACATCCACAGGCGGGCCGGCTTCGTGAGTCCGGCCGCTGGCTTGTTCCGGCGACATGTATGCCGGAGTGCCCATCACGGCCCCGGCCTGCGTCTGGCCGTGGTCGCTGTCCGTGTGCCGCGCCAGGCCGAAGTCCGTAATCTTCGGTGCCCCGTCCGGGGTCAGCAGGATGTTTGCCGGCTTCAGATCGCGATGGATCACGTGACGGTCGTGGGCCGCCTGCATCGCCCGTGAGAGAATCTCCACCAACTGTGCTGCTTCACGTGGCGGCAGCGGTTGGCCACTCAATTTCCCGGCGAGGGTGCCGCCCTCGACGAACTCGAGCGCACAATAGGGATGGCCGTCTGCCTCGCCGACTTCATGAATCTGCACGATGTTCGGATGCTGCAACCGGGCCACCGCCTCGGCCTCGGTGCGAAAGCGGGCCCGTTCGGCCGGCCCGGCGTGACCGCCGGTCAGCACCATCTTCAATGCGACGATGCGATTGAGGGCCAGGTGCTTGGCCTTGTACACGACCCCCATCCCACCGCGTCCAAGCACAGTAGTGATCACGTAACCAGGAACCGACGGAATCGGTGCCCCGCGGCCGGCGATTTCCCGACCGACGGCGTGTGCCCCTGGGCCAGGCACGTGGGTTTCGGTTACGTCCGCTTCATAGTGAGGTGGGTTGTCGGTAGTCGGCCCTTGCACAGGAGGCGACGCCTCCGGCCGATAGTCGGCGGTGCAACCCGGGTCATCATTCCTGTTCGGTGTCAAGTCGCCCCTCAGGCAAGATTCCCGTCCGATCAATCGCCGCATCTTCCCACAGGGTGTGCCTTCGAGCAAGTGGGTTCTGGGTGCGTCGGGTTGCGGTGGCCGCCGAACGAACAAGCTCAGGGGCGGCGGCCTGAACGAGTGAGTGAGCAAATTGGAGTGACCGCCGCCGTCCCCTGCAGCGCCTTGTTAGGCGCTACTCGGATGTGCGGGAAACCGACTTCAGCGGGATGCGGAACCGAACCATGCCCTCGCTGCCATAATTCTTGGCGGGCAGCTCCAAGTCCAAGTGCGTTGCTGTGTCCAGCGGCACCTCGAACACCAACACGTCAGTGACGGTCTTGTTCGGGTAGATGGACTCGGCCCGCTCGACAGAACCGACGGGGTACGACCCGAGGCCGAAGTTGATCCGCTTGTAACTGTTGTCGAAGTTGTCTTTGAGGGTAGCGTAATCGCGATCGAATGAAATATTTTTGCCCGCCCACCCATAGTACTCCACCTTCTTCGTAGGATTTGTGTTGAGCAATTTCAGCTCGACCATAAGCAGGACGTCCTTGGACGTAGCTTCCTTTTGAAAGATGTCCTTGAGTGGCACCTTGCGAATGGATGTCTTGACGACCTGCACTTGCAAGTTGCCCTGTCGGACGGCTTTGTCGGGCGATGCCCACAAGAGTTCCGGCTTCTCTGGCTTCTCTGGCTTTTCTGGCTTCTCCGGCTGTGGGTCCGGCTTCTCCGGCTGCGGGTCCGGCTTCTCCGCCTTACTGTTCGGCTGCTCGACGGGCTTGACAACAACCTCACTCTGCGACGGTTCAGATTTCTTCCCACCCCCGCCACAGGCGATGATCATCGCTGTCCACCCCGTGAACAGTGTGGCTGCGAGCACTTGCCGCTGACGAGTCATGCTGTGGCTCCGTTGACGAACGCTTAGGGTGTTTCCGCTGCCGCCTAACGACCAAGCTCAGCCGCCGCGGCCCTCGCTGAGCTGAATGACTCGGAAACACAACATGGGCCGCGGTCGGCTGCAGCGCCTTGTTCGGCGGCTGAACCCGCAAACGCTACCTGGTGCCGCGGTCACATGCAGCGCCGGATTCGGCTTTACGGTTTACCAATAGTAAAAGGCGAACTAAACCCAGGACAAATACGGCAGCAAACGGGATCGCCGTCAAAAGGGTGAACGCGGAGGCTCGCCAGTCAAGTCCGAAAAGGACTAACGAAACCGCCAACACGACAAGCGCGGACCCCGCTAGGCCGAAGTATGTTTTCCGACCCCGAACAAAACAGGAGGCAATTGCCAACACCACACCAGCCCATCCGGCTGCCGCTCCCGGCCAGGAATGTGGAGCGCTCGAGAACAAGTTGAGGCCGACCGGAAAAACCCCAAATTCGGTAAAAAAGCTGGCGACCATGTAGCTCAGAATCAGGCCGATCGTGAGGCCCGAACTGACGACACGACTCACACCTTCGGTGTTTCCGACCATCGCGGTTGTCTCCGCCG
>JANOSQ010001027.1:0-1606 GCA_031415915.1 Fimbriiglobus sp.
GCTTCGGCTTCCCACGGCAGCGAATCGAGCGGCAAGCGCAGGCCCATCGGCGAATCGCCGGGCACCAAGTAGAGGTGCTCTTGCCGGAGGAGCCACCGGCCGGTTTCCCAAGTCGATTGGCCCGTGGCGCGGCGCAAGGGCAGGGCGTACCCGACGACGGAACCGAGCTGTTGCTCGAAGACTTTCGCGAGCCGTTTGCGCTCTTCCGGGTCGCCGAGTTTATTCTTCAGCGGATCGACGTTCACCGGCAAGCGGCGCTCTTTCCAGAGGTAGTGCCAAACATCCTCGTAGCCGGGGATGGCGTAGTCCGCGCTCAGCCCGAGCGTCTCGCTCAGCAATTCGATGAACCGCTTCGCGTCGGCCGCGGTGAAACCGTAGGGAGTCGATTCGTTCGCCACGAGGGCCGGGTCGGTCCAAACGGGCTCGCCGTCGGTCCGCCAGTAGCAGTTGAACGCCCAGCGCGGCAGCGATTCGCCGGGGTACCACTTGCCCTCGCCGAAGTGCAGCAGGCCACCCGGCGCCCAGCGGTCGCGGAGGCGTTTCAGCAGTTCCATCGCCCGTTCGCGCTTGTGCGTCCCGAGCGCGGCCGTGTTCCACTCCTCCGCGTCGCGGTTCTCGATGCTCACGAACGTCGGCTCGCCGCCCATCGTCAGGCGGACGTCGAACTCACCGAGTTCGGCGTCGATCTTGTCGCCGAGGCGGTCGATGGCGTGCCATTGGTCGTCGGTGTAAGGCTTGGTGACGCGCGGCGCATCGACGATCCGCGTCACGGTCATCTCGACGTGGAAATCGGCGACGAGTTCGGCGTCCGGATTTTCCGGATCGGGGTCGGCGCCGATTGTCCCCGAGATGGCCGCCGCCGATTGGGGTGTGGCGGTACAGGCCAACGGGATATGGCCTTCCGCGGCCATGAGCCCCGATGTGGAATCGAGGCCGACCCAGCCGGCACCGGGGACGTAAACCTCGCACCACGCGTGCAGGTCGGTGAAATCCTTCGCCGGACCTTCGGGGCCTTCGAGGGGTTTTTCGTCGGCGACGAGTTGAATCAGATACCCCGAGACGAACCGCGCCGCGAGGCCGAGGTTGCGGCAGAGTTGCACGAGCAACCAGGCCGAATCCCGGCAGGAACCGGACGCGAGTTCGAGCGTTTCTTCCGGTTCTCGAACGCCCGGTTCCATCCGGATGGTGTAGTTCACCCGCCCATGGATCGCACGGTTCATCATCGGGAAATAATCGACCATCAACTCCCGCTTCGGTTTCAATTCGTCGATGATGGCCCGCAGTTTCGGCCCGACCGGCAGCGTTTCTAAATACGGCGTCAGTTCCTTCAGCACCGCCGCGTCGTAGGCGAACGGGTAACTTTGGGCGTACTCTTCGATGAAGAAATCGAACGGGTTGATCGGCGCCAGATCGGCGTGCAAATCGACGGCGACTTGGAACTCCCGCGCGGGCTTCGGGAAGACCAACCGCGCGAGGTAATTGCCGTAGGGGTCTTGCTGCCAATTGAGATACTGGTGAGCCGGCTTGACCGTCAGCGAGTAACTCAGGATCGGCGTGCGAGCATGCGCGGCCGGGCGCAGGCGGATCGTGTGCGGCGACAGCGTGA
>JANOSQ010001028.1:0-2840 GCA_031415915.1 Fimbriiglobus sp.
CCTCCGACGGCTGCGCCGTCTCCGACCTGGGCTGACAGAACCGACCTTTCAGGCCGGAAAACGGGTTGCCAGAATGAGAGGACACCAGTCGGAGCGGGTCCGACAACGTTTCTGACAGTGCCAGAATCCGTTGGCGCACCCGATTGCGGCTTTTTGCATTCCGTCTGGCCGTGACTTACGGTACCCTGTACCCCCGCCTACCCCGGAGTTCGCCCGCAATGGCACCGGTCTCTTCCCGTCCGTCCCGCCGCGGTTTCCTGAACATCGGCGCCCTCGGCCTCGGGGGATTGACCCTTTCGCAGTTGTTGAAGGCCGAAGCCAAGGCGGGAATCCGCTCGTCGAACAAGTCGGTCATCCTCATTTACTTGGTCGGTGGCCCGCCGCACCAAGACATGTTCGATTTGAAGCCGGACGCGCCGAAGGAAGTCGCGGGGCCGTGGAAGCCGCGGCCGACGAACGTCACCGGCATCCAAATTTGCGAGGCGTTCCCGAAGCTCGCCAAAATCATGGACAAACTCGCGATCGTGCGGTCGCTGGTGGGGAACCAAGCCGACCACGATGCGATCCAAGTCTTCAACGGCCGCAGCGCGAAGGCGAAGGCGCCGAACGGGGGTTGGCCCCAGTTCGGCTCCGTCGCAGCGAAGGTGCTCCCCGCGACCGACCCCGCGATTCCCTCATTCATCAGCCTGTGCTACCCCTGTACCCATGGGCCGTACAACGAGCCGGGGCCGGGGTTCCTCGGCACCTCGCTCTCCCCGTTCCGACCGACCGGCCCGGCCAAGGACGACATGATCCTGCGCGGCCTCTCGGTGGATCGCCTCAACGACCGCAAGTCGCTGTTGAAATCGTTCGACGACATCCGCCGCGATACCGACTCCAGCGGCATGATGAAAGGGATGGATTCGTTCACCGAGCAGGCGTTCGGATTGCTGACCTCCTCGCGGCTCGCGGAGGCGCTCGACATCTCGAAGGAAGACCCGCGGACCATCGACCGCTACGGCACGGGCAACCCGAAGATCTTCATGGACGACAACGGCGCCCCGCGGGTGCCGCAGAGTATGCTGATGGCCCGGCGGCTGATCGAAGCCGGGGCGCGCGTGGTGACGCTGAACTACAGCAAGTGGGATTGGCACGGCGGCGCCGGGAACTCGATCTTCAAGCGCGAAGCGGAGGATTTCCCCGTTTTCGACAACTGCGTGAGCGCCCTCGTCGAGGATCTGCACGAACGGGGCTTGGCCGAGGATTGCACCGTCGTGGTGATGGGGGAATTCGGGCGGACGCCGAAGATCAACGCCCAAGTCGGCCGCGATCACTGGCCGCAGGTGAATTGCGCCCTGTTGGCAGGCGGCGGGATGCCGACGGGGCAAGTGATCGGCGCCACCGATCGCATCGGTGGGGAAGCGGTGTCGCGGCCGGTCACATTCGGCGAGTTGTACGCGACGCTCTACCGGAACTTGGGCATCGACACGGGCCGGACGACGGTGAACGATCTGGAAGGCCGCCCGCAATTCTTGGTGGACGACAACGCCCAGCCGCTGAAGGAGTTGGTGTGAAGCGGCCGCATCTCCGGGTAGAATGCCGATTCTTTCCCACCGAGATCGAGGAGTCGCCATGCACGTCCAATCCCTGGACCGACGGAAGTTCGTAGCCGGTTCGCTCGTCGCGGCACTGCCGATCGGAGCCGGAGCCGGGGCGCCGGACGAGAAGCCGAAGCGGATCCGCGTGGCCGTGATCGGCTGCGGCAGCGTCTCCAACATGTACCTCCCGCACTTGACGAAGAGCCCTCACGTCGAACTCGTCAGCGCCTGCGACATCCTCCCGGCGCGCGCGAAGGCCCAGGCCGAGAAGTACGCCATCCCGAATCAGTACCCGCACATCGACAAGCTGCTCGCGGGGGCCGAATTCGACCTGCTGGTGAACCTCACCGACATGCAGGAGCACGAGCGGCTCAACTTTCAAGCGGTGGAAGCGGGCAAGCACGTCTGGAGCGAGAAGCCGATGGCGAACTCGCTCGGCGCCGGCGAGAAGCTGCTGGCGGCGGCGAAGAAGAAAGGCGTCCAGATCTGGGGCGCCCCGGCGATGGTGGTCAGCCCCCAGTTCGCCTTCATCGCCAAGACGCTGAAGGCCGGCGACCTCGGCCGCTTGGCCGCGGCCCACGCCGACTACGGGCACACCGGGCCGGACTGGTCGCCGTTCTTCTACGAGAAAGGCGGCGGCAGCCTCCCGGATCTGGCCGTGTACAACCTCACGACGCTTACGGGCCTGTTGGGGCCGGCGAAGAACGTCGTCGCCATGACCAGTGTCGTCACGCCGACCCGCAAGATCCGGGGCAAAGGGGAGATCAAGGTGATCGCCGAGGACAACGCCATGGTGCTCCTCGACCACGGCGACGGCGTGATCTCCCACGTTCAATCGGGTTTCAATTACTTCAACCCGCACGGCCACGACGGGAGCAAAGAGGGGCGGCACACGGTCAGCATCGTCGGGAGCACCGGGTACGTCGGCCTCGTGGGCTACGACTGGGAGCCGCGCGGCGTCGATGTGGCGACGCAGAAAGAGCCCAACTTCAAACGCCACGCCATCGAGAAGGGGGACTTCGTTTGGCAGATGGGCGCGTCGCTGGCCGCCGAGAGCTTGGCGACCGGGAAGAAGTTGCTCATCACCCCCGAGCACGCTCTGCACGTGCTGGAAGTGATCCAAGCGACCCGGGAGTCGCAGGAGACCGGCCGGCGCATCGCGTTGCGGTCCAAGTTCAAGTGGCCCGTGGTGGGATGAAGTCTCTGATTGAATCGATCGGGGATAGGCACGGAAAGTTGTATCCGTGCCTTTGCGACCTCTAG
>JANOSQ010001029.1:0-6032 GCA_031415915.1 Fimbriiglobus sp.
CACCAAGACGGTGAAGGTCGCCCACTGCGTCACCGAGATGGTTCCCGTGTGCGTGACCAAGAAAGTCGCCGTGCAAGTGCCCGCCTGCGTCAAAGCGAAGTCGCCTTGCGCCGACGCTTGCTCGAAGGGCTGCGATTCGTCGGCCAAGCCTTGCGGCAATGCCTGCGCCTGCGGCTTGGCTGGCGTGATGTGCGGCGGCGGCAACGGTCAACCGCTCCGCGACCTGCTCAGCAAGGTCTTCCGCGGCCGCTTGGGTTGCGACCCCTGCGCCCCGGTCGCCCCGTGCAGCAAGCCTTGCGATCCTTGCAAGTAATCGATCTTGTGTCGGCAAGTTTCCCAACTTGCCGACACAAGCACTTCGGGCCAACCGCCGAGATTCCGAGGCACTACCCCTCCTCACCCCGGCTTCGCTTTCCACTTCGCCGCGATCGCGGCGGGGATCGAAGACAATCCGACCACTTCCACGGCGGCCCCGAGATCGGCGGCCGCTTTCGGCATCCCGTAGACCACGCTGCTCGCTTCGTCTTGGGCGATCGTGTGCCAGCCCGCTTGGCGCAGGCCGAGTAGGCCGTTGGCGCCGTCGGTCTGCATCCCGGTCAGCAGGACGGCGACGCCGCCGTCGGGCCAGTTCAAGCGGGCGCTCTGGAAGAAGACGTCGATGCTCGGGCGGAAGACGTAGCCTTTGGGATCGGGGGTGTAGGCCAAGCTCCCGCGGCTGGTGACTACGAGGTGGTCGTCCGTCGCGGCGATGTACACGCGGCCGGGTTCGGGTCGGTCGCCCGATTTCACGGCTTTGGTCGGCAGGCCGATGCGAGCGCCGAGCCACTCCGCGAAGCCCGGCACGAACGCGGCGCTGAGGTGCAGCACGACGACGATCGGCCCCGGCGGCGCCGCACCGAGGCCGGCGAGGCTCCGCGCCACCGCGTCCGGCCCGCCGGTGCTGGCGCCGATGGCCAGCATCGGATGACCGCTGGCAATCGGCGCGCCGAACGTCGGCAAGAGACTGGACAACCCGGTGGAAACGCGGCGGGCCGGTTTGCGGGATTCCGCGAGCTTGGCCAAGCGCGCCAAGAGCGGCTCCGCATCGACGAGCGCGTTGTTCGCCCCGAGCGACGGCGTCCGCACGGCGTCCAAGCCCCCCGCGCTCAGCGCTTCGTACACCTTGGAGTGATTGGTGCGGACGCTCGACGTGACGATCAAAATCGGGCAGGGCGACTTCGCCATGATGCGGCGCGTCGCTTCGGCGCCGTCCATCACCGGCATGATCAGATCCATCAGAATCGCGTCGGGGCGGTCGGCCGCGGCGCGGAGGACGGCGTCGTCGCCGTCGAGGGCGATCCAAGCGACGGAGTACCCGGCCACGGATTCCACCACGCGGCGCAGCACGGCCACGGCCAAGGGCATGTCGTTGACGATGGCGATGCGCATCACGAGCCCGCCGATCCGATGAGGTCGCCGATGGCGTCCATGTAGGTGGTGTCGTGGAAGCTGCTTTTGGTCAAGTAGTAGTTCGCCCCGACTTCCATCCCGCGCAGGCGGTCTTCCTCGCGGTCTTTGTACGACACGATCACGATCGGGAGTTGGGAGAGGTGGTCGTCTTCCCGGATGCGCTTCACCAACTCCAGCCCCGTCATCCGGGGCATGTCGATGTCGCTCACCACCAAATCATATCGCGCGGCCCGCACCCGGTTCCAGCCGTCTTGCCCGTCGACGGCCACATCGACCTCGTAGCCGTGCGTCCGCAGCAGTTGCCGCTGCACTTCCCGGACGGTGATGGAATCGTCCACGACCAGCACCCGCTTCTTAGCGCGGCTCTTGGGCGAATCCCGTACCGCGCGCCGCAGGGTGCCGAGTTGAATGAATTGATCCATCGAGCGCAGCAAGTCTTCGACGTCGGCGATCAGCACCGGCGAACCGTCGTCGAGGATCGCGGCCGAGCCGATGTTGGGCACCTTTCCCAACCGCGGGTCGAGGGGCCGGACGACGAGATCCTGCTCGCCGCGGAACGCGTCGACGATCAACCCGTAGGTGCCGGTCGCGTCGCCGAGGAGGAGGACGCACAGGTCTTCGCCGCCGGTGTTCGCCGGTTCCACGTCCATCAATTGCGACGCGAAAACGAGGCCGATGTTCGACCCGTCCACGGTGGCGAACTGGCAGTTCTCCAAGGAGCGCACCTCGCGCCTCGGGATGCGCAGCAACCGGTCGACGCGGGTGTGGGGGAAGGCGTAGGGTTCACCGCCGATGTCGACGAGCACGGCCCGCACCACCGACAGGGTGAGCGGCAACAGCAGGTGGAAGGTCGTCCCTTGCCCGGCGACGGTCGTGATCGTCACGGTGCCGCCGATGCGGCGGAGCGTGTCGTGGACGACGTCCAAGCCGACGCCGCGGCCGGAGAATTCCGTGACTTCCCCCGCGGTGGTGAAGCCGGGGAGGAATAGGAATTCCAGCAGTTCGCGCTCGTTCAAGCGCCCGACGAGATTCGCCGGGGCGAGGGCGCGCTCGCGGACTTTGCGGCGGACGCGCTCGAGGTCGATGCCGGCGCCGTCGTCGCGGACCGCGATGGAAAGCATCCCGCTGCGGTGCCGCGCTTCGAGGGCGATGACCGCTTCCGTCGGTTTCCCGTTGGCTTGCCGCAACTCCGGCGGTTCGATGCCGTGATCGACGGCGTTGCGAAGCAGGTGGGTGAGCGGCGCTTCGAGCTTGTCGAGGATGTCGCGGTCGACTTCGGTGGTCGCGCCGACGAGTTCGAATCGCACCGACTTGCCGAGTTGACGGGCCGCGTCGCGCACCAAGCGCGGGAAACCCTGGCCGCCGTCGGAGAAGGGCCGCATCCGGCTGGCGATGACTTCGCGGTAGAGCCGGCTGTTCAAATCCTCGGCCTGCCCGGCGTGATCCTCGAATTCGCCGAGGCGCTTCAGCAAGAGTTGGCGCGTTCGCGCGGCCTCCTTGCGGGTCTGCTGGAGATTCTGCGCGAGGGTGTCGGCCGATTGGCCGTCCACCATCCCTTGGGCCAGGCGATCCATTTGCCCCGAGAGGCGGTCGTACTGTTTGCGGAGATCGAGCAGCGACCCGGCGAAGAGTTGCAACCAGCGCGCTTGGACGAGCGATTCCCCCGCGAGGCTGAGCAAGCGGTTGAGGCTCGCCGCGGCCACGCGGACGACGGGCTCGGGGGCGGTGACCTCGCTTCTTTCCGAGCCGGACGCGTGAGCGACGGTCGTCGATTGAACTTGAGCGTAAGGAACAACGATGGGGGCAACGTCGCTCACGCGTCCGGCTCGGACGATCCGCTCAGTGGGTTCCCCCCGCGCGATGGCCGCGCAAGCATCGCGCAGCGTTCGCGCCTCCGGTCCGCGCGATTGCACCCATTCGTTCAAGTTCGAATCGGCCAGCGCCGCGAGAACATCGGCGGCGCGGAGCATCGCATCGATCGCATCGGCGTTCAACCGCAGCGACCCCGCTCCGGCGTTCACGAAAGCGTCTTCGAGATGGTGGGCGAGTTCCACGGCGTCGTCGAGGCCGACGATGCGGGCCGCCCCCTTGAGGGAATGCGCGGCCCGCATCAACGGTTCGATCCGCTGCGGGTTCGCCGAATCGCGTTCGAGGTCGAGCAGGCCTTGGGACACCACCGCGCAATGATTGCGGACTTCCTCGCGGAAGAGTTCGAGCAAGCCGGCGTCGATGTCGAAGGCCGGCGCTTCCCGATCGTCGGAAACGGGCGCGTCGCGGGAAGTGGCCGGCGAATCGGGGAACTCGCCGCCGCGGTCGGCGAGTGCTTCGATCGATTCGTAGAGGGCGGTGAAGTCCTCGCCGGGGTGGGTTCCCAAACGGGCTTCCAAGTCGGCCGCGATCTCGGCGAGGGCGGTGGCGCCGACGATGCGGGCGGCGCCGCGGATCGTGTGCGCGGCGCGGATCTTGTCCGGGGGTTCCGCGTCGCCGCGCAAGGTCGCCAGTTGCTCGCGCACTTCGGTGCGGAACAACTCCATCAGCGGATCGGGTTCGTCGCCGTCGTTCATCGCAGTTTCACCCGCAGCGCTTCGAACAACCGCTCTTCGTCGAGCAATCCCACCGATCGATTCTCCCACGCGAAGACGGCGCGGGTGAGGTGGCTCGCGGCCCGGCCGAGGGTCGCGGGGGGTCGCCCGAGATCCGCCTGCGGCAGCCGGTGAACGCGCTCGATGGAATCGACGCCCAGCACCCAGCGCTCCGACTCGCGCCGCACCACGAGCATCCGCTCGGCGCCGGACGGTTTGCCCACCGGCGCGGCCGGCAAGCCGAGAACCTTCCAGAGATGCGCGCACAGGGTCAACTCCCCGCGGATATTCACGAGGCCCGCGAGCAAGCCGGTGCGATGCGGCACGCGGTGGATCGCCTTCTCGGCGGTCACCTCCACCAAACTACGCAGCGGCAACGCGAGCCATTCCTCCGCGAGGCGGAAGATCAACACCCCGACGAGGTCGGCGGCCTCCTCGTCGATGGGCAAAGCGAGCCGCTCCGTCCATTCCTCCACGTACCCCGGCGGCGAGGGCGCATCGAGGAAGCGCCGGCCCGCCGCGGAGAAGACCGCGCAGTTCTGGCAGTGCACGACGGGGGGCAGCAGCGGGCAACTCCGGTCGCCGCGCACGCCGATGTGATTCCAACAGTCGGAGGGTGTGCCGGGGGGCGGGCCGGCCGACGCGGGCAGGGGAATCATGGATTCGCCTCCTCGGCGGGGAGGCGGTCGAGCCGGGCGCGGAACATCCCCGCTTGCTCGGGGTCGGGCTTGGCCTCGGCGAACAGGAGGGAATGCGTGAGCGCGCCGCGGTGGTGCGGATCGAGGTAGAGGGCTTTGCGGAAGGCGTCGGCGGAGAGTTCGACCTTGCCCCCGGCGGCGAGCACGACCCCGAGCAAACAGAGGGCCGGCGCCGTCGGTCCGAGATCGACGAGCGCCCGGCATTCCGCGAGCGCTTCCGCCAATCGGCCGGCGTCGGCCAACGCCTCCGCTTTCGCCAAGCTCGGCGGGGTCACCATCGTGCGAGATGGCGGAACCGAGCCGGTGCGGGGAGCCGACGATGGAGAGGCGGGCCTCGGCGGCAATTCCGACTTCGGTGCCAGCGCACTCCGCCGCCGGAACAAGAAGCACCCGTCGGGGCCGGCGGATTCGAACTGCGATCCGTGGAGATTGCCCGCTTCCGCGTGGCCGACGGCGAGAACCCCGTCCGGTGCGAGCAGGCGATCCAGCGTGTCGAGGGCCGCGCGGCGCGCCGCCGGGGTCAAGTAGATCATCAGGTTCCGGCAGAGGACGAGGTCGTACCGCCCCGCCTCCGGTATCAGCGTCGCGGGGTCGAGGAGATTGCCGACGCGGAAGCGCACCCGGTCGCGGATCGCGGTGTGCAACTCGCTTTGATCCCCGAGCGTTGCGAAGTGTCGCAAGCGGACTTCGGGAGGTGTCGCACGGAACGAGAATTCCCGATATCGACCGACCCCGGCCGCCGCGATGGCCGTGCTGCACAGATCGACGGCGTCGATGCTCCACAGCGCCGGTGACAAGCCGTTGTCGGCGAAGGCCATGGCGATCGAGTACGGCTCTTCCCCGGTGCTGCACGGCAGACTGAGGACGCGGAAAGGCACTCCGCCGCGCCCCTGCGCGAGCTTCGCGAGCGCATCGTAGATCTTTCCACCGCGGAAGAACCACGTCTCGGGGATGATGATGGCGTCGATCAACGCTTGGAATTCCAACGGATCGCGGGCCAAGCGCGCGGCGTATTCCCCGTCGCCGGCGAGCTGCAACAAGCGCATCCGCTCGGCCACGGCCTTCGGCACCGCGCCCGCGCCGAGCGAATCGGGCTGGAGCCCGGTGCGCGCGGAGATCAATTCGCGGATGGGCGCAAGGCTCATCGCAGCACCTCCGGCGGCGGGTACCAGAGGCGCTCGCGGTCGGCCGCGGGGAGCAGCTTCTCCGGATCGAGCAGGCGCAGGATGCCGAGTTCGTCGGCGATCACCATGCCCAAGCCGATGCCGCCGGGGGTGAGCGTTTGCGCGATCGTGGAGAAGCC
>JANOSQ010001030.1:0-5314 GCA_031415915.1 Fimbriiglobus sp.
GCCGTTCGGGTAGAACTCGACCGTGCGCGGGGCGCGCGGGCCGTAGGGATACGGAGGAGCGGAGACACCCACCGGTTCCGGATGCTCGCCGAACATCTTCAGCAGCGCCTTGGGGTTCTCGATGTTCGGCACGGGCTTCCCGAGAGCGTTTTCGGCGTTCAAAGCATAGCCCTTGCCCGCTCCGTTGGCCGGGTAGGGCAAGGGGAGTTCGTCCCATTCGTCGGTGCCGCCGTAGGCGTTCGCCATCGTCAGCGGCAGTTCGGTGAACGGCTTCGGGGCACCGGGAATCAGCGAGCCGTCGGCGGCTTTCGTCCACACTCGATCGCCGAACACGGCCACGGAATATTTGAACTCTTTGCCGGCTTCCACGGTGACATCGAGTCGCGTGACCGGCTTCGCCGACCGGGCCGAGCCGAAGACGAACAGGTCGACGCCGCCGCGGTAGAACAGGTCGTCCCCGGCCATCGGCCCGGCGGGGCTGTCCCATGGCCCCGGCGACACCGGCCACACTTCCTCCGAAGAGCGAACGAGGTACCCGGCGACCAGATCGAACGTCCGCCGGACGACGAGCGACGCGGCGATGCGCTCTTCGTCGATGCAGCCCCGATACAGGGACGCTGGGAACGGGGTCTGGTTGTCGAGTTCCATTGCGACCCTTTCAGCAGTTCACCAACACCCGTTCGCCGTTGACACGGACGTCGTCGTTGGCTTTGAGTTTCACATCCCCCAAGTCGGCGACGATGGTTTGGCTCCGACCCGTCGTTTTGAGATCGCCCGCGGTCGTGAGGGACATCCCCTCGGATGCGTTCAAATCGATCCGGCGCGCCGAAAGGGACAAGTCACCGTCCGTTTTCAGCGACAGCCCGCCGACGAACTCCAGTTCCAACCCCGCCGCGGTCACGCGCAGGGCGATGGTCTGCTTCCCGTCCGCAGCGTAGAGCCGCAGCACCGAGCCGCCGGCCGTCGGTTCGACGACGAGCGAATGGTTGTGGGCCAGCGGGATCGGGGCGAGTTCCATGGCGTTCCTCAGCTGTTCACTTTGACGACGGCGCCCTTCACCGTCACCGGCCCGCTGCCGGTGACATCGATCTTCGCGCCCTTGATCTCGATCCCGGCCGGGGTGAGTTTGATGGACGAACCCCCGCAGACGATCTCGATGCCCGCCGGCGAGGAAATCTTGATTTTGCCCGTCGCTTCGATGGTTTGCGCCCCGGTCACGGTGACCTTGTCGGCCCCGCCGACCTTCGTGGTGCGGTCGCCGCCGGTGCTTTCCTCGTAAGCCGCCTCGAACGAGTGCTTGGCCGCGCCGCTGACGGTGAGCGTCCAAGTCCCGTCGATGCCGGCTTCGCCGTTGCCGCCGACTTTCAGCGTGTCGTTCGTCGCGATCGTGATGCTGCGGTTCGCCCCGACCGTCTCGGTCTGATCGGCTCCGACATCGACCGTCTGTTTCGCGCCGATGGTCACGGCCTGATCGACGTCGACGTTCTCTTTGTGATTGTTTTTGACCAACGTCGTGCGGTCGTTGTTGACCGTGTGTTTTTCGTCATGCTTGACCAGCGACGTCTGATCGTACTCGGCTTGGATCGTCAGGTGCTCTTTGTCCTTCGTGTCGTTCGCCCGCATCCCGTTGAAATTCTCGGATCCGGCCTTCGGCGTCGAGCGCGACGACAACCCGCTGACCATCGCTTCCTTCGGGAGTTCTCCCGGCGGCATATGGTCGGCGTTGTAAACGCTGCCGATGATGATGGGGCGGTCGGGATCGCCTTCGAGGAAGTCGACGACGACCTCGTGCCCGATGCGCGGGATGTGGATGACGCCCCAACCTTTGCCCGCCCAGATCGTCGCCACGCGGATCCAACACGAGCTGTCGGCGTCCCGTTTCCCTTCGCGGTCCCAGTGGAACTGCACCTTCACGCGGCCGTACTTGTCGGTGAAGATTTCGTCCCCGGCCGGGCCGACCACGATGGCCGTCTGCGTCCCCCACACGGCGGGCCGCGGCGTCTTGCGCTCGGGCCGGAAGGTGAGGGCCGCGGGCATGCACTCGAATGTGTTGAGGTACGTCAACTCGACCGACTCGCCCGAAGAGTAATTGCCGTTCGTCGAGGCGTCGTGCGCAATCGTGGTCAAGACGTAGTCGCCGTCGCCGTCGTAGTGCTCTTCGACGGTGAACTTGTGGCCGCTCGTGAGGTTGGCGCAGTTGCTGCTCCCCCGGATGCGCAGGGCCGAAGAAGCTTCGCCCTGCGCCCGCATTTGCACGAGCCGTCGGTTCTGCTCGAAGACGCCTTGCAAGTCGGAAGCCTGCTCGGCGCCGCCGCGATCGATGCCGTCGAACCACTCGGCGTAGCCACCGGGGTAGGTGTAGCTCTCCAGTTCCGCGGTCGGGCCCACGTTCAATTTGTGGGCGACCGTGCCGACCGTGACATCCGGTGCGATTTCTTTTTCCGCATCGAGGTGCTCGTGGGGCAACTCGAAGTTGTGATCCCACACGGTGAATTTACCGGTGCGAATTTCCTGCGACTTCTCCCACGCCGTGATCGCGAAGTTGTGCGGATCCTCTTGCCCGTCCGTCTGGCGGAAGAGCATGGCCGTCGGGGCGGGGACATCGCCGTGGCCGGCCGGGGCATCCGCGAGCACGAGGGTATGGCCGTCGGCGGTGTGCGCGAAATAGTAGTAAATGCCCTCTTCTTCCATGAGCCGCTGGGCGAAGTCGTAATCGGTCTCCCGGTATTGGGTGCAGTAGTCGCGCTCGGCGAATTTGCCCGTCGTGGCCCACTTCACCGGGATCGTGCCGAACACCGCGGTGAGAATCTCCTTGGCCGTCTTGTGTTGGAAAATGCGGCTCTGCTCCCGCCGGGTGAGCAACCAAAGCAACGGCACCAGTTCGATCCGGTATTGGATGAACCGGTCGTCCCGGCGCCCTTGGCTGAAGCGACTGACGAACCCGTGGAAATGTCGCGTCCCGCCTTCGGGCTGGTCGATTTCGATCGCCGCGGCGGCGCCGAGAACCGCGGAGAACTCGACCGGGGCGTCGAGGGGGGCGGTCACGTCCAAAACGAAAGAAAAGAGTTCGGAGATCGTTTCGGTGCCGCGAACGCGGAGCAGCAAGAGGGCATCCGGCCCTGCGGCGGTCGTGACCCGGATGGGGTTGTTACTCTGGGTGTAAACGGCCATCGGAGGATTCCTGGGCGCGGCGGGCGGCAAACACTGGTTCAGATAGGGAATGCGTTTCGGCGGGCCAACGCGGACAGCGGAATTGCAAAACGGACGAAGCCCGTCACATCGTGACGGGCTTCGGTTGGATGATCGTGTTGTCGAACTCAGTAGCGGCGATTGCCACCGCCGCCGCCTCCGCCGCCGTAGCCGCCACCACCACCGCCACTGCTGCCGCCTCCACCGTAGCCGCCGCCACCGCCACCGCCGCCACCACCGTAACCACCACCGCCACCGCCGCGGGGGCGTTCTTCGCGGGGTTTGGCTTCGTTCACCGTGAGGCGACGGCCTTGGTACTCGGCGTTGTTCACGGCTTCGATCGCCGCTTCGGCCCCGCTCGCCATTTCGACGAACGCGAAGCCCCGCGACCGACCGGTGTCGCGATCCATGACAATTTGGGCGCTCGTTACGGGGCCGTAGGCCCCGAACATCGCCACCAGGTCTTCGGACGTGGTCCCGAAAGACAGATTCCCGACGTACAACTTCTTACTCACGCGACACCTTCTACGACCGTGACCGGCCGCGACCAGAGAACAGTGGCGTCCTTGGCAAGATCGCCAGGCCGCCAGACGTCAAACACGAAACCGGATATGCGATCCGGGGCCGGACCAAGAGGGTCACGTTCGTCGTCTCGGATGGCAACTCCCATCCTGAAAAGAAGCATATCCGAGAATCTTCCCGCGTTCCAGTGAAAGAATCGGGGAATTCCTCAAGTTTTCGGCGCGGGGAAATTCGGGGGCCGCGATGCTCTCAATCCGGGATCGCCACGCTCTCCCCGCCGGCGCGGGTGGAGAGCGGCGGCATCACGGAATCGGCGGCATAGGAGAGGAATCGCACCGAGCCATCGGCGAACGCGAAGTTGGCCCCGCCGGGGTGCAGGGACCAAAAGTGGAAGGCGTCGCACATGTTGTCGGCACGCCCCGGCGAATATGTGTAGGGCCGATTCCGGGGGCAAGTGGGGGCGCGGAAGGTCCGGTTCCAAGTGTAAGCCACAATGTGGGAATCGAGTTCGCCATCGAGAGTCTGGCCGGCGCCGGCGTACCACCAGCCGAATGAGTTGTCTGCCGAGGGGGGTCGCTCCCCGACCAAGATTGTGTTCGACAGTCCATCGGTCACGCCGGCGAATTTCACCGCCGAGTTCGGGTAGAGCATGCCGTCCCAAGAAGGCCAGAGCTTGCCGGCGTTGCCGAGGTAATGATTGAATCCGGCCGTGATTCCGTCGGGGTCGGTGCCCTTTCGCCGACCATCGGCCGGGCAAACGAACACAGCCATTTCCCGTGCCAAGTTGCGATGGCCACTGAAGGACGCTTGTAAGCGGCAATCGACTTCGGCATCCCGCCAAGCGGCTTCCTGTTCCAACTGCGGCAAGATCCGGGCGCTCCATGCGATGAACGGAAACTTGGTATCGCGGGTGGACGTGGCCGCCGGGATCGCGTGCTGGGAGTCGTGATATTGGTGAAGCGCCATCGCGATCTGATGGAGGTTGTTCGTACAGGATGCGCGGCTGGCAGCGGCCCGTACCCTCTGGATAGCGGGCAGGAGTATCCCGATCAGCGCCGTGATGATGGCGATCACGACCAGCAGTTCCAATAAGCTCAGCCCGCATCGCGGATTTCGCATCAGGTCACCTGAGTGGCGAACGTACGACGGCTGCGGATCCGCCAAACTAAAGCCGCGAGGATGAGGATCAGGCCGGCCCCGCCGGTGGCCCACTTCCACCAGACGATCGGCTTCGGCGGCAGTGCCGTGTCGGCCAACGGGTCTGCCTGCTTGCGATACACCACCTCGCGCAGACGCGGGATGTCTTCGGGGTGGATCTTTTCATTCTTCCTCAAAGTGGCGAAGGGGGTGACTTTCCCCCGCTCGTTCTGTTCGGTGTCGAGTATGTCCGTGCCGGCCGGCAAGTCGAGCATCAACGATTCGCGTGAAGGGCGATTGTCGACATCGAGCTTGGTGACCTTGCAAGGCGAGCGGCAGGAGGTAGCCTACCCAATTGAGGTTTCCGAAACGAGCTCGGCATGAGACGATGGGCAATTCACCCGTCACCCATCTTCTGAGGACGGAGTCATGGACGACTCGAAAGTCGCACCGATCGATGCGTTGC
>JANOSQ010001031.1:0-8938 GCA_031415915.1 Fimbriiglobus sp.
GCCGCTGCGGTCGGCTTCTTTGAACGAAGAGACAACTTTTAACTCTTTGGGCGACGGTTCGATCAGCACCATGGTGCCGTTCTGATAACGGAAGTAGAGCAAGCCATCGGCGAAGAGGACGGCTGCGGAACCGTTTCCTCCCGCCGGGTTCTTCTCCGGCCCCCATTTGATCTCGCCGGTCTTCAAATCGACGCAGACGGGGTTGCCTTGGTTCTGCTCGTGGCCGAAGTAAGCGTAATCGCCGACCTTCACCATGCCGCCGTGGTGATTGTTGAGATCGCGCTTCTGGTGGGTCTTCACCGCGCTCGCTTTGAACTTGTCCGAGCCATCTGCTTCGATCTTCAATAGGGCCGAGCCGCCGTTGTCGTATGAACACGACACCCAGACGGAATCGCCCGAGACAATCGGGATCGGAATCTGAGCGACACCGCCGCTGGCGCCCTTGCCCGTGTACTGCCAGAGCAGCTTGCCCGTCTCCCCGCTGACGCCGACGACCCCGGCCGAGGCGCCCATGAGCACGACGTACATATCCTTGCCGGCGAGCTTCACTTTCTGAGGTGAGCAGTATCCGCCGCCACCGCCGCCACCGCCGGCGATCTCGCTCTTCCAGATGTCTTTGCCCGTCTTCTTGTTCAACGCGACGATCGCCGCTTTGTTGCCGCCCGGCACGCAAATCAGCTTATCGCCGTCGATAAGGACCGAATCGGTGAAGCCCCAGCTCGGCACTTTGCCGACGAAATCCTTGAGGTAGTCGCGTTGCCAGATCAACTTGCCGTTCGAGGCGTCGAGGCCGACGAGTTTGCCGTTACTGCTGACGGCGAACACCTTGCCGTCATCGAACGTCGGAGTGGCGCTTGGCCCCGTATTCGGATTCTTCACGACAGCGGTGTCGAAGAATGTGAACCAGATTTCTTTGCCGTCGGCTTCTTTCAGTGCCCAGATGCCGTCCTTCCCGTCGCGGGTGCCCATGCCGAAGATCATGCCCTTGGCGATGGTCGGCGTGCCGAAGCCGAGGCCGAGGTTTTTGGCCGTCCACGCGACCGGCGGCCCCTCCTTCGGCCACGTCTTGAGCAGGCCGGTCTCTTTGGAAACTCCGTCGCGGTTCGGACCTCGGAAGGCGGGCCAATCTTCGGCGAAGGCGGTGGACGCGAACAGCAAGCCGGCCGCGATCAGCGGGACACGAATGGGCATCAGCAGAACTCCGAGAAACGGGATGGTCGAAGGCGGGGGAGCGCACAAGCAATTATTAAGTGTAAACGGTGGCCCGAGAAGTGCAAGCGGGCCTCGCTTCCCATGGGTTGGAAACTCGCCGCCGCCTACAATGACGGCCCGTTCCCATCCGACCCCGGTGCCCCGATGCCGATCCCCGTCGTTTGCGCCGCGTGCCAGACCAAGCTCGTCGCCCCGGATGCGGCCGCGGGCAAGAAAGTGAAGTGCAAGAACTGCCAAGCCGTGATCCCGGTGCCGGAACCCGAAGAGAGCGACTTCGAGTTCGTCGACACGGCGCCGAAGCCGGTCGCGGCCAAACCGATCGCCGCCAAGCCCGTCCTCGCGGTTGCGGTTCCCGCGAAGCCCAAGCCGGCGGTGGTCGCCCCAGGGGAATATCACGACGAATTCGCCTTCGACCAAGCGCCGAAACCCAAGAAGAAATCGAAAGCGGCCATCGTCCTCGACGATGATGAACCGAAGCCGAGCAAGAAAAAGAAGGCCGCGCTGCTCGACGACGAAGAGGATGATGAGGACGAAGCGCCGCGCAAGGGGCAGAAGGGGAAGCGGAAACCCGAGAAGAAGAAGTCGAACGCCCTGATGTTCGTCGCGCTGGGCGTAGTGGCGCTGATGGCCATCGGCGCTATCGGCGGCGCGGTCTGGTACTTCGCCATCCGCGGCGACCAAGCGACCGCGGCGACGAAGCCGGGAGGTGCGACGGCGCCCGCGAAAGATCCCCTCGCCGGCTGGACCAAATACGACAAACCCGGTTTCAGCGTCTACTTCAAAGATTCCGTCGGAGCCGCGGTTCCGCAATCGGTCACGCAAGCCGGGGTCAAAGTCGAGGGCTTGACCGCGGGCGCAGAACCGTCCTCGAAGCACGGCTTCGTCATGGTGATGAACGAATTGCCGCCCGCCGCTTTCGCGGCCATCCTTCAAAATCCCGGCGCCGCATTCGACGGCGGTATCCGCGGTATGCTGCGCGACGGAAAACTCCTGTCGCAGAAAGACATCACGTTCGAGGGCCACCCCGGCCGGGAAGTCAGATTGACCCAGAAGGACGGCAGCGAGGGATCTTGCGAATGGTGCTGGCCCACAATCGCCTCTACGTCTTCGGCGTCATCGAACCGGGGATCACCGAAGCCTCCGAGACTTACGCGACCTTCTTCAACAACGTGACGCTGAAACCCTGATCGCCATGCAAATCCAGTACTCGTTCCTGAGTCCGCCGGGGCGGTGCGGCTACCTGCCGGAGCAGACGTGGAGCCTGCGCTACGAGGTCGTCCGCTCCCTCGATACGGCCGAATTCGGCGGGCTGCTGCAAGCGGGGTGGCGCCGCTTCGGCTCGGCCCTCTTCCGGCCGGAGTGCGCGGCCTGCCGGCGCTGCCAGTCGATCCGCGTCCCCATCGACACCTTCGCCCCGGACCGCAGCCAGAAGCGGGCGTGGAAGGCCAATGTCAACGCGGTGTCCCTGACCGTCGGCGAACCCGGAGTGACCGGGGCCAAGCTCGAACTGCACGATAAGTTCCACGCGTTCCAAGCGGACGCCAAAGGCTGGCCGGAGCACGGCCCGCAGAGCAGCGGCACCTACGCCGACAGCTTCGTGAACAACCCCTTCCCCACGGAAGAGTGGTGCTACTGGCTCGGCGACAAACTCATCGGCGTCGGCTACGTCGACCCGGTGCCGGTGGGTTTGAGCGCGATTTATTTCTTCTACGACCCCGACGAACGCGACCGTTCTCTCGGGACGTTCAACGTGTTGAATGTCCTCGCGGAAGCGAAGAAGCGCGGCTTGCCGCACGTGTACTTGGGGTATTTCGTCGAAGGGTGCGCATCGCTGGAGTACAAGGCGCGCTTCAAACCGAACGAAGTCCGCGATCCGAATTCGGGGGAATGGGGCGCGTTTCGTTAGCCCAACATCTCGTCGGTCAGCGTCGCGGTCGTGTAGACGTTCTGCACGTCCTCGTTCTCTTCGAGCTTGTCGATGATCTTCGCGAGTTTCTTGCCGAGTTCGAGTTCCACGTCCTGCGGCGCTTTCGGGATCGCCTTCACGTCGGCTTCGATCAATTCGTACTTCGCCTTCAACAGGGCATCTTGCAGGGCGTTGAACTTCGCCGGTTCGCAGGTGATCTCATAAGTCCCCTCGACGTTCTGGAAGTCGTCGGCCTCGGCGTTCATCGCGTCGGTCATCACCGCATCTTCGTCCGGGTACTTCTTGGCGTCGATCAGGATGAGGCCCTTGCGGTCGAAGAGGTAGCCGACGCAGCCGGGCAGGCCCATGTTGCCGCCGTTCTTGTCGAAGATGAGCCGGACGTCCCCGCCGGTGCGGGCGCGGTTGTCGGTGAGGGCCTCGACCATGATAGCGACGCCGCCGGGGCCGTAGCCCTCGTAGGTCGTCTCTTCGACGATGTCGCCTTCGAGTTCGCCGGTGCCCTTCAGGATCGCACGCTCGATTTTCTCCTTCGGCATGCTCACCGAGCGGGCTTTGTCGATGGCGTAGCGCAGGCGGAGGTTGGTGTCGGGATCGCCGCCGCCGCTTTTGGCGGCGACCATGATGTAGACCCCGAGCTTGCTGAAGAGCTTGCCGCGGACGGCGTCCTGTTTGCCCTTCCGCGCGGCGACGTTCTTCGCGTGACTGTGCCCTGCCATGATCCCGACTCCGTGCGATCCGAGTGTTTCCGTCCGAGCCGGACGGATTGAGCAAGACCGTCGCTCACGCTTCCGGCTCGGACGAACCCGTCTGCCGGCCGTCATTGTAGCGAGGCTCACGGCCGCGCGGGAAGATGCGCTTGCAGGTTGCGGGTGCTCGGGTGATCTTGCACTTTGAGCTCGGCGTAGGTCAGGAACAAGAGCGCCCCGAGGATGCCGTAGCAAACCGTCGTGGCCAGGAACGAAGGCGAGAAGAACTTCAGCGCGCTGCCGGCCGAGGATTTCAACTTCACCCGTAGGCCGTTGAAATCGACGGAGTAGATTTCGTCGAGCACGAGGTGCGAGAGGAAGCCGATCATCACCCCGAGGCCCAGCAGGATGCGCGTGCTGTGGTACGGCGCCTTGTAGGCGAGGTAGGTGATCAGGCCGAAGATGAGCATGCACGGGATGCTGTGGAACATCCCCCGGTGGACGGTGAGGTGCTTGAAGAGCTTCGACATCCCGTAGCGGACGACGAGGTAGATGACGACGATGGCCGAGAGAATCCCCTCGTGCTGCAGACCCATGGTTTCGAGCCGCTTGTAGAGCAGCAGCGGCGTGACCGACGCGGCCAAGCCGAACATCTCGCGGATGGGCGTGCCCGAATCGGAGTCGAGGTCGGGGAGCATCCCGCCGACGGCGGTGAGGCCCGCGGCGAGCACGGCCGTCTCCGGCGGGTGGCCGAGGAATTGCACGGCGACCCCGCCGTAGGCGACGCCGCACAGCGCGGACGTCGAGAGGTGCATTCGGAAACCGGCCATGGCCATCTCCCTCCTTGGAGTTTCGACCTACCGACCTTGCGGACTCGCGGCCGGGGCGGGAAAATGCCCCTATGAGCAACGAAGCGATCGCCGACCGTTTGCGAGCCTACGCCGCCGAGTTGGCGCTGCGGGGCGATAACCTGTACCGCATCCGGGCGATCCGCCGCGCGGCCTTCGCGGTGCGGAGTCTACCCGAACCGTTGGAACGGGTGGTAGCCCAAGCCGGCCCCGCCGGGGTCGCCGCCGTCGCGGGGATCGGGAGCCACTTGGCGGAAACCATCGCCGAGTTCGCCGGCGCGGAGAAGTGAACCGTCTCAACCCAACTCGGCGACTGGGAGCTTTTTCCGGCGCAGTGGTCAATATGGGGGTCTGTGTTCGGGACGTGCTGGTACTCGGCAGACGCCCGGCCCACTGCAACGAGCAGCTTTGTCGCAAAGGCGAAACGGAGTCAGGACACGACGCGGTTGCGGCCGGCGTGCTTGGCTTCGTAGAGCTTCGCGTCCGCTTCGCGGATCAACTCGTCGGGGCACGCGGTGTCCCGGCTGCTCACGGCGACGCCGACGCTGACGGTCACGGGGATGCGCAGGCTCTGGTAAACGAACGGGTGCTCCTCGACCGCGCGGCGGAGGCGCTCGCAGGCGATGGCGGCGTCGGCGGCGCTGGTCTCGGGGAGGACGATGACGAACTCCTCGCCGCCGTAGCGGGCGAGGAGTTCATCCTTGCGGACGACGGCTTTGAGCATCGCGGTCAGCTCGCGCAGGGCCAAGTCGCCGGCGAGGTGGCCGCTCTTGTCGTTGATCTGCTTGAAGTGGTCGATGTCAAAGATCGCCAGCGCCAAGGGGCGGTCGAAGCGCTGGGCGCGGGCGAGTTCGCGGTCCAAATACTCCATGAGGTAGCGGCGGTTGTGGGCGCCGGTGAGCGCGTCCTGCACCGTCAGGCGGTAGATTTCCTCGTGGTACTCCGCTTCCAAATTGCCGCCTTCGAGGAAGCGGTAGATGCAATTGCCGATGCGGAGGTAGTCGCCGTCTTTGAGTTTCCCCTCGCGCTTCAGCACGTTGTTGATGAACGTGCCGTTGGTGCTGCCGAGATCGACGGCGAAATAACCCTCGTCGCGGAGTTCGATGCGGGCGTGGTGCCGGGAGACCGATCCGTCGGTGTTGCGGATGGGGCAATCCTCGGTGCGGCCGATGATCGCATCGTCCGCTTTGAGGACGTAACGCGCGCCCATCTGCGGCCCGGTCGGGTAGATGAACACCAAGCACGCGTCCGAGGCCGGCCGGGCCTCGAGCGCATTCACGCGGGCGGTTTTGAAGGTCAGCGATAAATCGGTCGACATCGACGGCCACTCGTGCGGACGGTTTTCCTCCCCGGAGCTTAGAACGGGGAACGCCGCCCTGCGCCGAGATTTTGCGTCAGCGGAGGAAGAGGGCGTATTCGTAGTAGGTGAAGGGGTTGTTGTGCGGGAACCGCGCCATCCGCTTCTCTTTGGGGATGTCTAGGTCGAAGGCTGGGTATTCCCAGTACTTGGCAACCCCGCTGAGAAAACGGGGAATGGGTGTCCCGAAGTCATAATAGTCATTGACCGCTTGCTTCTTTTCGTGGGAATATCGCCAATCGGTCTGTTTCCGACTCGGCGGTAGCTTTCCGCCCAATCGCCGCTGCAAGCAGATTGAGACGCAGAATTCCTGCTTCTCAATCTTGGGCACAACTAGCATGACGACATCGCCGATGCGGATATCTTGAGGTAGGTACGAATAGGCGTCCGGCGTCAAGCGGTTGTATTCCCCGTTGGCGAGGCGAATGTGGAACGGATACGAAAGTTTCGCCTTCTGCTCATCGATGATGCAGATTCCGCTCTTCGATACGGTCAAAACCGTACCGCTTTTCCATTCGCCTTCGAATGCGTCGAAGTCGCATTTGACGCCCGGCAAGCCGGCATCCGAGGCGGCGCTGGCCAAACAAATTAGGAGGAGGAAAGGCATCCCGTGGTTCTCTGGGTGATTTGTGGACTTAGGCTATTCGCCCAGCAGTCAGGCGGAGAATCTCGTTGTTCGTAGTCAAGCTTGTTATGTAGGGGATTGGGGCTGTTGGTTTATTTGTTATTGACTTCGCACGCGCGATTTGCCACCATTGATCCGCATGATAAACGGGATCACCACCGGCAGTTGTATACGGGTTGACTATCACCGTAGAATTTGCTCCAAACACCAGGTCGCCCGTGACTTGAAGTAATGAGGAAGTGGGGCTGGTGGCTGTAGTGGCATCGACGGCCACTAAAAACTTCCCACTTATCTGCACATCACCACTGACTGAGAGCCCAGTCGTCACGACGGCCGCAGGGGTAGTGATGTTGAAGTAGTCCAAGCTGAGTAGCCCTGAATCGTTGATTGTTAAACTGCCAGCGATGGAGGCAACTCTGTTGGTTGTGTTAGTAGCAATAACGGTCAGTGTTCCCGAGACACTGATTCCCTTATTGATGGTCGTACGGCTATCTCCGCCAAGGGTCAACTTGCCTGTTTCACCGACGGTGATGGTTGCGAGGGCGGTCGTGGTGTTGACATCGAGTTTGCCCTTGGGCAGAACAACGAGCCAACCGTTGAGTTCAATCCGGCCTTTCTTGATGTCAATACCCACGTCAATTGCCTTTGAGCCTTCTTTCAACGTGTAGAGTGCTTCTCGGCCAGTCGTATTCACGACGGCCACCTTCAGAAAGGCGGGATCGACTGGGGCATTCTCGTCAACGTTGGTTGAATCTCCACCCATCTGAATCGTGCAGAAGGCGTTGACCACAACGCCGGCCTCGTTGTCGAAGAGGTAATTGCCCCCGAGTTGGAAGAGGCCCGAGCCGTTATTCGTGGTACCCAATCCTTCTATGGAGATGGTGCTGCCGATGGTCAGTGCTCCGCCGGCCGGCGGCTGGAAGTAGCCCGCGGCGACCCCGGCCTGACTGATGTTGCCGGTGAGATGCACCACGTCTCCGATGTCCGTGGTGCTGTTGAGCGTCCCCCCCGTGAAGCCGAAGTAGACCCCGATGTACAGATCTGAATAGGCGCCGAGCTGGTCGAAGAAACCCGTCCGCAGGTCGAGTGTCCCCAGTCGCTGCCCGTCGTTCACCGACACGTGTCCGGTGAGGTTGTCCAACTGGGTGTAGTTGCTGACCAGGTGAACGCCGCGCACCTCCGGCAAAATGTTCTGGATGATCGGGATCGTCACATTCCGGTTGGGTTGGAACGCCTCGTTCACCGGCATGCCCATGCTCACCATGTACATGTACTCCGGCGTGCCGGGCGTGGCCGTCATGGGCACGGGCAGGTAGGTGTGGTCGCCCGGCGATTGGGCGCCGACGAAGTAGAGGTTGTCGTACTGGGTCGGGACGACGTAGTCGTGGGTTTCAGAAGTGTCGTACCAGTTCCACTGGCTCATGAAGTTGTCACGCAGCCCGGTGAAGGTCAGGTTGGCGGGGGTCACGCGGTCTTCCAACTGCTCAACCCGCAGCTTGGTAGGCTGGGAGGGGGGGGGCAAGCCGGGCGGGCTTGGATTTGCGGCCGAAGAGGAACTCGAACATGAGCAGGCTCCCGAACGGGACTTACGCCAGCGCCGCGATCCCGGAAGTGGGATGGAATCGCATCTGGGTTTGATCGTAGGGTTGGCGGCAGGGTTGTCAAGAGTCCGGGTTTCGGAATTCCGCAGATTCTTTCACGCGTGGATCGCCATCCCGAGCCAAGCGGCGCGGGCCGCTTCGCCGATGCTTTCCGTCAGCGACGGATGCCCGTGGATCATGCGGGCGATGTCCTCGGCGCTGCCTTTGTACTCCATCACGGCGACCACTTCGCCGATCAAATCGGACGCTCGCGGGCCGAGGATATGGACGCCGAGGATGCGGTCGGACTTCGCGTCGGTGATGATCTTGACGAAGCCTTCGGTGTCGTCCATCGCTTTCGCCCGGCCGCTGGCCACGAACGGGAATTTGCCGACTTTGTACCCCGTCTTCGCCGCGCGGCCGGTCGCTTGCACCTGCTCTTCCGTCAGACCGACGCTGGCGACTTCGGGCCAGATGTAGATGGCGCTCGGCAGGCAGTCGTAGTTCAGGTGCGGCTTGTGCCCGGCCAGCATCTCGGCGAAAGCGATCCCCTCTTCGCTCGCTTTGTGCGCGAGCATCGGCCCATCGATCAGGTCGCCGATGGCGTAGACGCCCGCCACGTTCGTGCGGAATTGTTTGTCGACGGGGATCTTCCCGCTCTTGGCATCGAACGTGACACCCGCTTCGGCGAGGCCCAGCCCCG
>JANOSQ010001032.1:0-5943 GCA_031415915.1 Fimbriiglobus sp.
CTGACGCGCGACTACGAGCGGTTGACGACCACGCTGGCCGGATGGCACTGGCTGGCCAGCGTCATACTCATGCTCAAACAGGCGCTAGGATGGGAAAGTCAATAACAGGCTCTAGGCTTGATCGGCCAACCCAGTTGCGGCTGTTTTGGGCGTATCGAAGTCAGCCCTTGGTGGACACTCGCTGCGGACGCCCACTGCGCTTCCGCACTCGCGATTACCAGTTTCGGCCGGGCGTGCCGATTGGCAACTACGGAAGGGCTTCGCGATGCCGGCCGCGGTCATCGCCGCCCCGGTACAGCAATTGCCCGAAGTGATCATTCTGGAGTGACGGAATTCAGAATTCGGAGTGAAGAGGAAAAGTTATGGCTTGGTGGGTTTTGTTGATTGTAGTCTGGATCGTCTGGTTGCTCTGGTGCGTCGGGGCGATCAACGGGAAAGTCTTGTTCAACGCGCGCAACCGCGTTCCTTTGGATAAGCAAGGTGGCGTGAGTTTGCTTCCGGTAGTTCCCATGCTCCCAATGGGATTCTGGGCGTTCGCGGTTTGTGCCGATGTTTTTGTTGAACCGTGGGCCACCATTGTGATCGCGGCGTTTCACGCAGTACTCGGACTCATTTTCGTCTTCGGAATCGTTCGCGACTGGCTTCGTTTGCGAACGCTCAACCGATGAGCTTCGGTTGCGAATCTTCATTCCGCATACCGCACTCCGAATTCCGCATTGCTACTGCATCGGCCCGCCGGCGCCACCGCCGGGGCCGCCTTGGGCCGGGCCGGGGCGGAATTCTTTCTTCGGCGCCGGCTTCTTGTACCCGGATTCGGGCGGGTTGTCGTAGCGGGCTTCCTTCGGCGGGGCGTTGAATTCTTCGACGTGCGGCACGCTCGTGTCGAATTTATTCGACGTGTTTCGGCAGCCCACCAGCAGCGCCACCGCGAACAGGCCGAGGCATACATTCCGTCGCATGATCCGCTCCGCGCGCCATCCGTGACCGTCCGAAGTGACGCGGGAATAGCCGGAGCGGGGGGCCGCTGCAAGCGGAGATTGCGCCGCCCACTTTCCCGCGTGACAACGCCGCGCATTTCGGTTCCAATGGAGCGGCCTCGCGAGTTCCCCTCCCGCCACCGGAGCCGATCATGACGAACGCCCCCACCCCCGACTGCCCGGATTGCGACCCGGCCGGCTTCGGTCGCCGCGATTTCTTCCGCGTCGTCGGTGCCTCCGCCGCGGCGCTGGCCGTCGGCGCCGTGCTCCCCGCGACCAGCCCGCTGTCGCCCGTGGCCGTGGCCCGCGCAGCCCGTTTGAAGAAGCAGGCCGAATCCGAGAGCATTGTGTTCGAACTCTTCAAGACGATGGGCTCCGATCAGCGCAAGAAGCTCGTGCTGCCGTGGGACGCCGGCGCCGGCAAGAACACCCCGGCCGCGCGGTTGGGCACGCACAACGCCCCCGTCGGCAAATCGGTCATCTCCGATGAGTACACCGAGAAGCAGGGCGAGATCCTCTTCAAGCTGTTCAAGTCGCTCTGCAACGGCGAAGAGGGCTACGAGCGCCTGAGCCGCGGCGACAACTTCGACAACAGCGGCGACTTCAAGAACATCGGCGCGCTCATCTACGGCGAACCGGCCGAAGGGAAGAAGTTCTCGCTCGTCTTCGCGGGGCACCACATCACCCTGCGCTGCGACGGTAACTCCGAAGACGGCGCGGCCTTCGGTGGCCCGCTCTACTACGGCCACACGCCCAACGGGTACTCCGAAAAGAACGTCTTCGGTTACCAGACCAAGATGATCGGCGAAGTCTACGGCTCGCTCAACGCCGAGCAGAAGAAAGTCGGCGTCATGCCCGGCATGTGGAAGGACGGCGTGGCCTCGGTGAAGCTTCCCGCCAAGGACGCCAAACCGATCGGCGTGGCTTACTCCGCGCTGAGCAAGGATCAGCAGGAACTGACGAAAAAGGTGATGAAGGAACTCGTCGCCCCGTACCGCAAGGAAGACGGCGACGAGGTGATGGAGATCATCAAGGCCAACGGCGGCTTCGAAAAGCTGAGCATGGCCTTCTACGAGGAAGGCAAGCTGAGCGCGAAGGAACCGTGGGCCTTCTGGCGGCTCGAAGGCCCCGGCTTCGTCTGGAGCTTCCGCGCCCTGCCGCACGTGCACACTTTCGTCAACATCAGCTCGAAGGTGGGGTAGGCGTCTTGACCGCGGTATCATGTGCCGATACTATTTGGTGTTGAATGAATCGAAAGCATCAACGGATTCTCTTATCCGTTTTTGAAGATCCCGTCCGATCCAACATCGCTTGGCGGGATATCGAATCGATGCTCGATTCCCTCGGTGCCGAGATGACCGAAGGTGCTGGTTCGCGTGTGCGGATCGCTTTGAATGGAATGCGGGCGGTATTTCACCGGCCGCATCCCCAAAAAGAGACTGACAAAGGCGCTGTGCGTTCCGTGCGTCGGTTCTTGGTCGAAGCCGGAGTCGTGGGATGATGGAACATAAGGGCTACATCGGGAGAGTCGAGTTCGATGCCGACGCCGGACTTTTTCACGGCGAAGTTATCAACACGCGCGATGTCATCACGTTCCAAGGGGAGAGCGTCTCCGAATTGAATCGGGCGTTCACCGACTCCATCGAAGATTATTTGGCGTTTTGCGCCGAACGGGGGGAACACCCGGACAAACCCTTTTCGGGTCATTTCGCCACACGCGTCTCTCCGGACCTGCACCGCCGGATCAGCCTTGCTGCCAAAATTGCGGACATGAGTCTCAACGCGTGGGTGATCGAACAACTGCGAGTGGGGGTGGAGGCACGGGAGAACCAAACCGCAAGGAAGAACCTGAGAAAGAAATCCAATCCCAAGCGGATTGCAAAATCGAATTGAGGATTCACCCATGCCCCAGCAATGGGAATTGGCCACCTTCGGGGGCGGTTGCTTCTGGTGCACAGAAGCCGTCTTCGAAGAAGCCAAAGGCGTTGAAAAAGTTGTCTCCGGCTACGCCGGCGGGTATGTGGCCCACCCGACCTATGAAGCCGTGTGCGGCAAGAAGACGGGGCACGCCGAGGTGATTCAGATTACCTTCGACCCCGGCGTCGTTTCCTACCGCGATCTCCTCAACGTCCACTTCGCCACGCACGACCCGACGACGCCGAACCGCCAAGGTAACGATGTCGGCCCGCAGTACCGCTCGGTGATCTTCTTCCACTCGCCCGAGCAGGAACGCACCGCCCATGCCGTGATCGGGGAGTTGAACGCCGCCGGGATGTTCTCGAACCCCATCGTCACGGTAGTGGCCGCGCTACCGGAGTTCTTCGCGGCCGAGGGGTACCATCAAGGTTACTACCGCCAGAACCCGTTGCAGCCGTACTGCGCGTTCGTCACGGGGCCGAAGGTCGCCGAGTTTCGGGAGAAGTTTGCCCATCTGCGAAAGGATTAAACCCGTCGTTTCGGCCCCCGGATCGGTTCCGCCGTGGTCGGATCGTCGGGCCAACTGTGCCTCGGGTACTTCATCCGCAGTTCCTTCTTCACCACCGCGTAACCGTTGGCCCAAAAGCTGGCGAGGTCGTCGGTCACCTGCTGCGGCCGGTGGTTCGGCGCCAGCAGGTGCAGCAGCACTTTCACCCGCCCCCCGGCGACGCGGGGCGTTTCGAGCAGCCCGAAGATCTCTTGGATGCGCACCGCCAAGATCGGCGGTCGGCCGACTTCGTACGCCAGCGGGAGCACGCTCCCCGTCGGCACCGTCAGGGCGTCGGGCACCTCGCGCTCCAAGCGCTGCAGCAGCGGATACGGGATCTCCGCTTTCACCCGATCGAGCCATGGCGCGTTCTTCACCGCTTCCAACGAACGCAGTCCCCGGCAGAGGTCGGGCAGCAATTCTTGAAGGGGAATCGCGGGGAACTCGATATCGGGGAACCAACCGCGGAAGCAGGCGATGCGCAAAAGGAACCGCCCCGCGGCCGAGTCCTGCCGGGGCTTCGCCTTGTCCCAGCGCTGTCGGGCCGCCTCGGCCAGCACCTCGGCGGCGCGGGTTTCGTCCGCGATGTGCCCCGCCACATCCTCGATGACCAGATCGCCGTAGCGCAGTTGCTTCCGCGCCACCAGCTTCTCGTTCGTATCGTCGAAGAGCACCTCGTTGGTCGAACGCAGCATTTCGAGCGGAAGCCAATCCCGCTCGACGGCGCTGGCCGAACGCACAGCCGATTCCACTCCGCCCGCTTCGACATCGACGCAGACGAACAGCGCCGACTCGGTGACACCCGATTGCGGGGCGAGCTTGACCCCGCGTCCGCCGATCATGAGCGCGCGCGAATCGCCGGGGCTGCGCCGGCGGGCCAGTCGATCCGGGTAGGCTGCGAAGATCGAACGGCGGAGAGCGTCGTCCTTCCTGTCCCCCCTCTCCGCTTCGGAGAGGGGGCTAGGGGGTGAGGTCTGGCGTCCGACGATCCGCAGCAATTGCCGCTGCACCTCCAGCAATTGCTTCGCCCCGCCGCGGTGCAACTCGCCGAGCGGAAAGTGCGTTCGCCCTTCGCGCTGGAACGCTTCCAACGCTTCGACCCGATCCAACACATCCGAAGTCGTCGCCGCAGTCGGTCGGCGCCACCCGCCGTCTTCGCGCACGAACGGATCGCGCTCGCTCAGCAGTGCCGCGGCTAGCGCAGCGCGCTCGGGGATACCGAGGCGCGCCCCTTCGATCAACAATCGACCCACCCGCGGGTGCACCGGCAACTTCGCGAGTTGCTCCCCGAGCGGTGTCAACTTGCCGTCGATCATCGCCCCGAGTTGCGTCAGCAGTTGCTCGGCTTGGGGAATCGCCTGCGCCCTCGGCGGCTCGAACCAAGGGAACGCCGATAAATCCGTTTCGCCGAAGCCGTGCAATTGCAGCACCGCCCCGGCGAGGTCGATGCGGCGGATCTCCGGTTCCGTCTGCTCCGGCCGGCTGCGATGGCCCATCTCGTCCCACAGCCGCACGCAGATTCCCACCTGCGTCCGCCCCGCCCGCCCGGTGCGCTGATCCGCGGCGGCGCGCGAAATCGGCACGATGCTCAACCGATCCATCCCCGTGTTGGTGTCGAACTCGAGCTGCCGGGCGGTCCCGGTATCGACCACGGCGGTGATCCCTTCGACCGTCACCGAGGTTTCCGCGACGTTCGTCGCCAGCACCACCTTTCGCCCATCGATCATCTGCAACGACCGATCCTGTTGCTCTGGCGGCAAGTCGCCGTGCAAAGGCAGCACTGCGATTCCCCGTCGTTCCAGCGGTTCGAGCAAACTCGCCGTCTGGCGAATCTCGCGGAGGCCCGGCAGGAAGACGAGCACGCCGCCGGTAGTCCGGTCGATCAGTTCGTTCACCGCGTCGGCCGCGGCGGTGGTCGCCGGCACATCGGCGCGGCGCGGGCGGTAGGTCACTTCGACCGGGTACGTCCGCCCCTCGCTGACAACGACCGGGCAGTCGCCGAGGTAGGCGGAAATGGGAACGGGGTCGATCGTCGCGGAGAGCACGACGACGCGCAAGTCGGCCCGCACCGTCTGCCGGAGCAGCTTCACCATGCCGAGGGCGAGGTCGGATTCCAAGCCGCGTTCGTGGAACTCGTCGAAGACGACGCACGAGACGCTTTCGAGGAATGGATCGTCGTGGAGTTGGCGCAGCAGCATCCCGGGCGTGACCGCGAGCACGCGGGTTCGAGCGTTGAACTGCCGCTCGAAGCGGACGTGGTAACCGAAGGTTTCGCCGAGCGCGCTGCCGTGCTCGTCGGCCATCCGCCGCGCCGCGGCCCGTGCGGCGACCCGGCGCGGTTCCAGCAGCAGCACCCGTCCCCCCTCGGCCAACCCCGCCTCCAGTATCGCCGGCGGCACGCGCGTCGTCTTCCCCGCCCCCGTGGGCGAGCGCAGCACGACGGCCCCGGCGCGGCGCAAGTGGGCCAGCAGTTCGGGCAGGATCGCATCGACGGGCAGCGGG
>JANOSQ010001033.1:0-2758 GCA_031415915.1 Fimbriiglobus sp.
GGCGAGTACAACGTCGCCGCGAATTTGGCCGATTGCTTCGGGCTGAAAACCGGGGTCGCCACGGCGATGCCCAAATACCCCATCGGCGAACTCGTCCAAGCCAGCGTCCGCGCCATGGGCGTGACGCCGCTCTACAAATTCTTCGAGCACGACGGTGTCCGCGGACCGAACCTCGCCACCGTTTACAGCGACCGCGGCGCCGGCGTCCGGCCGCCGGTCGTGTTTTACAACCGCTCGAACGAAGCGGGGGCATTGCTGAAACCGGGCGACTTCGACTGGAAGGACATCTTCGCCGGCGGCGTGAAGTGGTTCCACTCCGGCGGGATCTTTGCGGCGTTGTCGGACACCACCTCCGAGTTGATTCTCGAAGCGATGCAAGTGGCCAAGGCCGCCGGGGCGATCACGTCGTTCGACTTGAACTACCGGGCCAAACTCTGGAAGGTCGCCGGGGGCAACCGATCCCCACAGGAAGTCCTCGGCAAGATCGTGAAGCACGTCGATGTGCTCATCGGCAACGAGGAAGACCTGCAATTGGGCCTCGGCATCCAAGGGCCGAAAGTCGAGAAGAAGGATGAATCGAAGCTCGACTCCGCGAAGTTCTTCGACGTCATCGGCCAAGCGGTGCAGAAGTTCCCGAACATCAAAGCCGTGGCGACGACCCTGCGGGAAGTGCACTCCACCAACCGCCACGACTGGGCCGCGGTGCTCTGGCTCGACGGGGAAAAATTCACCAGCCCAACCTGCCACCTCGATGTCGTCGATCGCATCGGCGGGGGCGACGGCTTCGCCGCGGGGCTGATCTACGGCTTACTCGCGGGTCGCCCGACGCAGGAAGCGCTGAACCTCGGTTGGGCTCACGGGGCGCTCCTGACCACCTTCCCCGGCGACGTGACCAACGCCCGACTCGAAGAAGTCGAAGCCCTCGCCAAAGGCGGCAGCGCCCGAGTGCAACGATGAACATCCCTACGACACCACTCGTCGCCGTCATCATGGGTTCCAAATCCGACTGGGACGTGATGCAGCACGCCGCGAAGACGCTCGCCGACTTCGGCGTCCCGCACGAGTGCGAGGTCGTCTCGGCCCACCGCACACCGGATAAACTCTTCGCGTTCGCCGCTGCCGCGGCGGATCGCGGGTTGGAAGTGATCATCGCCGGCGCCGGTGGAGCCGCCCACCTCCCCGGCATGTGCGCCGCCAAAACGCTGCTGCCGGTACTCGGCGTACCCGTGGCCCACGAAGAGTCGCTGCTCCGCGGGCAAGACGCCCTCCTGAGCATCGTGCAGATGCCCGCAGGCGTGCCCGTCGGCACACTGGCCATTGGGAAGGCCGGGGCCATCAACGCGGCCCTCCTCGCGATCTCGATCCTCGGAAACAAGTACGAATCGATCCGGTTGCGCCACTCGGCGTACCGGGCGAATCAGACCCAATCCGTCCTCGCTTCGCCCGATCCGCGGAGCGACACCCCATGAGACTCGGCATCCTCGGGGGTGGCCAACTTGCGCGGATGATGGCCCTCGCGGCCCATCCCCTAGGCATCTCCTCCACCGTGCTCGACCCATCTGCCGATCCGTGCGCCGGCGCCGTGGCCGGTGTGATCCGCGGTGAATTCGACGACCTCCAAGCCCTGTACCAACTCGCCCGCGCTTCGGACGTCATCACCTACGAATTCGAAAACGTCCCCGTCGAGTGCGCCCGTTGGCTCGCCGAACGGGCGCCGGTTTATCCGCCGCCACGAGCGTTGGAGGTCTCACAAGATCGCATCGTCGAGAAGAAGTTCTTCGCGGAACTCGGCATCCCCACGCCCGCCTTCGCCGACGTGCTGACGCGAGCCGATTACGACCGCGCCATCGCCGACATCGGCTTGCCCGCCGTCCTAAAAACGCGCCGGTTCGGCTACGATGGCAAGGGGCAATTCGTCATCCGCACTTTGGATCAGATCGAGTCCGCGTGGACCCAACTCGGCGGGCGACCGCTGATTTTGGAAGGGTTTGTGCCGTTCGACCGCGAACTCTCCCTGCTCTCGGTGCGGAGCAAATCGGGGGAGTGCCGATTCTACCCGTTGGTCGAAAACGAACACCGCGACGGAATGCTCTACCGGAGCACCGCCCCGGCCGCGAACACCGGTGAAGAACTCTTCGAGCGCGCCTGCGACTTCGCCGAGCGGGTACTCGCCGAGTTGGATTACGTCGGCGTCCTCGCTATCGAATGGTTCCAAGACGGCCCGAGGCTGATCGCCAACGAGATGGCCCCGCGCGTCCACAACTCGGGGCACTGGACTATCGAAGGGGCCGCGTGCAGCCAGTTCGAGAACCACATCCGCGCCGTCTGCGGGTTGCCGTTGGGTTCGACTTCCGCCGTCGGACACTCCGCCCTTTTCAACCTCATCGGCCATCGGCCCGACTTCGGCGAACTATTGAAATCCCCCGGCGTTCATCTTCACTGGTACGGCAAGGAGCCGAAACCCCGTCGCAAGGTCGGCCACGTTACCCTCACGGCGACCACTGCGGATGAACGCGATTCCCTCGCCGCGGAGTTACTCGCGCGACACGACTTCGCCATCCGCTGATTTCGCGGGATTGTCCCAAACGGTCCGTACGACGAAGAGAACCACCGCGATCCCGACCGCGCCCAATCCGACCGCGCTGAGTTTGGCCCAGTCCGGCGCCGGGCTGAAGATCACTGTCAACCCGATGACAGTGACGATCATCCCCACGGCGAGCAACTTGACCCGCCAGCGGATGCCGCGGTGCGTTTCCCA
>JANOSQ010001034.1:0-2085 GCA_031415915.1 Fimbriiglobus sp.
GTGCAATCATCAAGCGCGAACGATTCGTCTTAATACGGAGTTGGTGAAGAAGCCCAAGGATCTGCTGGAGTACGTGATCGTGCATGAGATGGTGCACTTGCTGGAGCCGACACACGGGCCACGGTTTGTGGCGATGCTGGATCGGCATTATCCGGCGTGGCGGGAGGCCAGGGCGGAGTTGAATGAGTTGCCGTTGGGAGGAGGGGTGGCGTGACACATCCAGCAGGACGCAAATGAGGCGCGCATGACTGACAGTGTTTTTCTACTCTCGTCCGCGAACGGACTGACGGAGCTTGGCGAGCAGCCGTTTCCCTCGGAGGCCGCATTGCAGGAAATGCTGGCAGCCTACCCCACCCTGCTTGGCACTGCCAGCGATCAAGGCGAGCCACGACGCTGGCTGCTGGTGACTCGGGAAATTGGCGTCCCGGATCAGCCCGATGGCTCATCGCGCTGGTCGCTTGATCATTTATTCCTCGACGAATTCGGAGTGCCCACGCTCATCGAGGTCAAACGCAGTACCGACCTCCGAATCCGGCGTGAGGTGGTGGGTCAGATGCTCGACTACGCCGCGAACGCGGTTGCCTACTGGCCGGTGGAGCGCGTGCGCACCGAGTTCGAACAGCGCTGCAGTAAGGCGGGTTTGGACCCCGCCGACGAAATGCAGCGCGCGTTCGGTGATGCGCTCTCGGGTGTCGAGGCGTACTGGCAGGGGGTGAAGACGAATCTGTTGGCGGGTCGTATCCGCATGATTTTTGTTGCGGATCGCATCCCGCGCGAATTGCGTCGCATCGTGGAGTTCCTCAACCAACAGATGGATCCCGCAGAGGTGCTCGCGGTGGAGCTGCGCCAGTACACCGCCGGCGAGACGACTACGATCATTCCGACCGTGATCGGACAGACCGCAGAAGCCGCGCAACGAAAAGGCAACGCTGCCAGAGCGGCGACCAAGTGGACCGAGCCCGCCTTCTTCGAGGCCTTGGCCAAGGTGGATGCGAGCACGGTGCCGGTGGCCCGCGCCATTCTCGAGTGGGGCGTGCGCAATGGTGCGCGTTTCTGGTGGGGGGAGGGCACGACGCAGGGCTCGTTCTTTCCGGTGATCGATGCGAATGGCGCGAGCTACCAGATCATCGGGGTGTGGAGCTATGCGACCGTCGAAATCCAGTTCCAGTGGCTTCTGCGAAAGCCGGAGTTTGCGGAGGAGTCGGTGCGGCAGGAGCTGGCCGCGCGGTTAAACGCCATCGTGCCCAACTCGATCCCAATCGACGCCATTCGTCGGCGTCCGAGCATTCCGCTGGCGGCATTTCGAGACCTGAGAAAGCTGGAGGCGCTGCTGTCGGTGCTGGACTGGACGGTGGAGCGCATCAGGGGCGGGGCGGGGCGTGGCGGGTTCGTGCGGTGACCGTTGCCTGCAAAGCAGCCTGGAAGAGACTGTTCTGCTTCAGTTGAAATGTGACACCCCACGACCTAGGGAATTTCACGCGATCGGTGGCAGAGCACGAGTCCATCATGGTGCATCTCGGCGATCACGAGGTCGATTTGAACGCGACGGGCGACGCGTAGACGTCTTCCCATATGCGGCAGTCTGAAGCGCCGCTCTGAGTGGCTCAGCAGGCTTGCGTTCCATATCATGAACGTGGTAATTACCATGCGAATGGTAATTACCATGTTTGTGGTAATTACCAGAGCCACGCGAAACAGCGCCGGAGTAACCCGATGGGGGACGCCAAGAAGCTCGGTCCGCTCAGCAAATCAACGCTCGAACAGCAGGCAATCGCGACGCTCGCCGAGGTCTTTGCCGCATCGGCTTGGAATGTCGAGCATTCACCGAGTCGGGGCCACAAGCGCGGACCGGAGCTGCGGGTGAGTCGCGGTGAGACGTCCTATGTCGTCGAACTCAAGGGGACGTCTGACGGTCGAGCAGACCGGCTCGTGCCGCTCTGGTCGCAAGCCTGTCTCCAAGCCGGCCGCGCTGCCAGCGGACAAGACCGACCGCTTGCCGTGGTCGCGGCACCGCGGATTAAGCTTCGTGCCGCGAACCACCTCCTGGCGTTTTCCGCCGAATACGCACCGGAGACCGCGGCCGCA
>JANOSQ010001035.1:0-1780 GCA_031415915.1 Fimbriiglobus sp.
ACCCGCTCGCAGCGCGAACTCCTCTCGAAAGCCGAAACGCCCCGCTCCCCCGGCTTCGCCCGGCTCTGGCCCTGGCTGGCCATCGCCGTCGGTTTCGTCGGATTCCTAGTCGGGTTGGCGTCGCTGCTGAAGGTGTTTTGAGAGGCTATTTTATCACGCGCGCCGCACCCTGAGACAGCCATGCGAATAGCCGATATCCGACTCACGGGTCTCTCGGGCGGGACGGTCGAGGGCGGCTGGGCCGAGGAACTTGCGCCCGAAGACAACGTCCACACCATCGTCGAGGTCATCTCCGATTCGGGCCTCGTCGGCGTCGGCAGCGTCTTCACCAGCCGCGAACTCGTCGCCGGGGCGGTGACGCTGCTGCGTCCTTGGATCATCGGCCAGCGCACCGACGAACCGGCGAAGGTCAGCGAGACGCTCCGGCAGAATACCTTCTGGCAGGGGCGCGGCGGATCGGTCGAACACGCCATCAGCGGCATCGACATCGCGCTCTGGGATCTCTTCGGCAAGGCCGTGAATCAGCCGGTCGCGCGGCTGCTCGGCGGGGTATACCGCACCAAGATCAAACCGTACGGCTCGCTGCTGTTCGACGAAGTCGATCCGCTACGCGAGAAGTTGAAACAGGCGGTGGCGCGCGGGTTCAAAGCGATCAAGCTCGGGTGGAAGCCGTTCGGCCGACGCGACACGAAAACGGATGAAGCACTCGTCGCCGCCGCGCGGGAGACGGTCGGCCCCGGCGTGGAACTGATGATCGACGCCGGCGGCAGCGAAGCGTTCTGGCCGCACGGGTACAAGTGGGCGTTGCGGACAGCGCAGATGCTCGCGGGCTACGATGTGACCTGGTTCGAGGAAGCGCTGCCACCGGATGATCTCGCCGGGTTCGCCGAACTCCGCCGGCATTCGCCGATCCCCATCGCCACGGGCGAAGTCTTCACGCGCCGCCAGAGTTTCCGACCGCTCTTCGAAGGGCAGTGCGTCGACATCGTCCAACCCGACTGTACGAAATGCGGCGGCCTGACAGAAGCCTGGCGCATTGCTTGGAGCGCCTACGAACACAACGTGCTCTGGGTGCCGCACGGGTGGAACACCGCCATCGGACTCGCGGCCGACATTCAGCTCTCTTGCGCGATGCCGGTGGCGAAGTACGTCGAGTTCCTCACGCCGTCGCCCTACGTCGACGAACTCATCACCGTGCCGTTCCGCCCCGATGCCGAAGGCTACCTGACGCTGCCCGACAAACCCGGTCTCGGCATCGACCTGAACCGGGAAGCGCTCGAACGGTTCGGACGTTGATTTTGTCAATCGCCGTAACGAGGGGATCCGATGGCGACGGAAATCGAAGTGGCGCCCAAAGTCATCCAGCGCTTGGCGGTGTTCTACCGGCGCAACGGGTACACCCGGCGGTTGGATGCCGTGCGACGGATCGAGCAAGGGCAGCTGTACAAGAAGGGCGCGGAAGTCCGATTGGTCGCCGAATCACTCGGCGAACTCGCCGAGATCCGGCGCTTGCTCGGGGAAGCCGGCTTCACCGTGGCCCGTCCGTTCGAGAAAGCGAGCCAATGGCGCCAGCCGATCTACGGCGTGGCGAGTGTCGCCCGATTTTTGAAGTTGATTGGCGAGAGCCGGCCGGCGGAAGCGGAGTGATTCCGATGGCGGAGTCGGGAAAGCGATCCACCAAGCCGGGTACCCCCGTGGGGTAGAACCCGGGGGGGGGGGGGTGGGAGGGGGGGGCCCCCGGGGGGGGGGCGGGGGGGGGGGGTGAATTAAATACCCAGGC
>JANOSQ010001036.1:0-7960 GCA_031415915.1 Fimbriiglobus sp.
GGGCGACGGATCTGCTCAAGGAAGTGTTCGGGCCCGACGCGGGTCGGCACGCCCGCACGGCCCTCGGCATGGGCCAACTCCCGCTCGGCGCCAGCGTCGAGGTCGAAGCCATTTTCGAACTGAAGTCCTGACCCTCGGACGGGCCGAGCCTCGGGGATTCCGCGGTGCGTGGGGATACTATCCGGTTCCGCGAATCGTCGCCGATCCCGCCGATACGAGCTTGCATCGGAAGATTCCCAAGCACACAATATCCACATTCCCCCGCGTCGCCTCTTCCCACGGCTCACGCCATCATGCCCAGATTCGCTGCGCCTTTGCTGCTCGCCGTCGCGATCGGCTCCGCTTCCCCGGCGGACGAACCGGCGGCCAAGTCGCCGCCCGCGTTCAACGCCGACATCCGACCGATCTTCCAGGCGTACTGCACCGAGTGCCACGGCGAAGGCGAAAAGCCCAAAGGCGGCCTCGACCTGCGACTCCAGCGGCTCGCGTTGAAAGGCGGCGACTCCGGATCGGCGATCGCCCAGGGAAAGCCCGACGCCAGTCCTCTGATCGGCCGGGTGCGGAGTGGCGAGATGCCGCCGGGGAAGAAGAAGCTCGGCGCAGCAGATATCGAAACGCTTCGCAAGTGGGTCGCGGGGGGTGCGAAGGTCGAGGCCGCGGAGCCGGAGTCGCTCGCCACCGGGTTCTCCATCACCGATGAGGATCGCCGCTGGTGGGCTTTTCAACCCATCCGCCGTCCCGCCGTACCCCCGGACGGGAATCCGAAGGGCGAGATCCGCAACGCGGTCGATGCCTTCCTATCGGCGAAGCTGAAGGCCAAGGGCTTGTCATTCACCGCGCCCGCGGATCAGATCGCCCTCATCCGCCGCGCCTCGTACGATTTGACCGGCATGCCGCCGACTCCGGAGGAAGTCGATGCGTTCGTCGGCGACAAATCCCCCGACGCGTACGGGAAACTCGTGGACCTGAAGAAGCTCATCGTTCAGTACCAGGGAGAAACGGACTTCCCGGACTGGGCGCGGAAGCAGAAGATCGCGGCCGTGGAAGCGGCCATCAAGGCCGTCGAAGCGACAACCACCCAACCCGAACTGCGGACCATCCCGCCGGCGTAACCGAAGCAGTAAACGAGCTGGCTCCGGTTGGCGGCAGCAGGCCCACCATCAACCAAGGGGACGCGAATGAGACCGATCGTATTTGCTGCCACCGCCTTCGTGCTCCTGGCTTCGATCGTCCGCGCGCAGGCCGCCGAACCCCTGCCAAAGCAGCCCAACATCGTCGTCATCATGTCCGACGACATGGGGTTCTCGGACCTGGGTTGCTACGGCGGTGAGATCGCGACGCCCAACCTGGACGCGCTCGCGGCCGGCGGCCTCCGGTTCACGCAGTTCTACAACACCGCCCGCTGCTGCCCGACGCGGGCGAGCCTGTTGACCGGGTTGTACCCGCATCAGGCCGGCGTCGGTCACATGATGGAGGACAAGGGAGCGGCGTTCCCCGGCTACCGCGGTAATCTGAACAACTCGTGCCGCACGATCGCCGAAGTGTTGAAGCCGGCGCGCTACCGGACCTACGCGGTCGGGAAGTGGCACGTCACCCGGTTCGCTGGTAAAGACGGGCCGAAAGAGAACTGGCCGCTCGGTCGCGGATTCGACCGCTATTACGGGACCATCCACGGGGCCGGGAGCTTCTACGATCCGTCGTCGCTCGTTCGCGACGACACGATGATTTCACCGTACACCGACCCGCAGTACAAACCCACGACCTACTACTACACGGACGCCATTTCGGATCACGCCGTTCGGTTCGTCGGCGACCACGCGAAGGACCAACCCAAGAAGCCGTTCTTCCTCTACGTCGCGTACACCGCGGCGCACTGGCCGATGCACGCGCTCTCCGAGGACATCAAGAAGTACGCGGGCAAGTTCGACGGCGGGTACGAACCGATTCGCAAGGCGCGCTTCGAGAAGTCGGCAAAACTCGGCCTGATCGACCCGAAGCAGGGCATGAGCCAGCAGGCCGGCGACTGGGACAAGGTCACGGACAAGAAGTGGGAAGCCGCGGGAATGGAAGTGTACGCGGCGATGGTCGATCGGATGGACCAGGGCATCGGCAAGTTGATCGCGGAACTCAAACGCACCGGGCAGTTCGAGAACACGCTCGTCCTGTTCCTTCAGGACAACGGCGGGTGTGCCGAAGCAATGGGCCGCACCGGGAACAAGGGAGCACCCGAGTATCGGGCGGCCCGAGAAGCCCACGCTCCCCGCGATGAAGCCGGAGGAGTTCGCGACCGCCGGGAGCGTGCCCAGGCAGACCCGCGACGGGTTCCCGGTGCGGATGGGGCCGAAGGTGATGCCCGGCGGCCCGGACACCTATGTGGCTTACGGCCGCGGGTGGGCGAACGTGTCGAACACGCCGTTCCGCGAGTACAAGCACTGGGTTCACGAGGGCGGTATCAGTACCCCGCTCATCGCCCACTGGCCAAACGGGATCGCCGCGAAGGGTGAACTGCGGAAGCAACCCGGGCACCTGATCGACATTGCCGCGACGTGCGTCGACCTCGCGGCCGCGGAGTACCCGAAGAAAGTCGGTGACGTTGCGATCACGCCGCTGGAGGGCAAGAGCCTCGTGGCTGCGTTCGGGAACAAGCCCCTCGACCGCGATCTGTTCTGGGAGCACGAGGGGAACAAGGCGGTTCGCACCGGCGATTGGAAGTTGGTCGGCAAGGACGGCGGTCCGTGGGAACTGTACGACCTCTCGAAAGACCGCACGGAGGCGAACAACCTGGCCGCGACATTGCCGGATCGCGTCACGACGATGTCGGCAAAGTACGACGCCTGGGCGAAGCGGGCCAACGTCGAACTGTGGCCGGTGAACCCGCCGAAGAAGAGGTAGCCGCAGTGTTCGGAACCCCGCCACGAAGGGCGATCCGAAGAAGTGACTTCTCGCCCGTCGTGCGGTGATCCGGGCAGAGCCGCTTTGCCCGCCGTTCCCCAATAACTGGTTCCCCACATGCGTTTCCCTTCCCTCGGCATCCTGCTGCTCCTCCACTCCCCGGCATGCGCCGCGGAGAGGATGCTCGCCCCGCAACCGCTCCTCGACCGCGAGACGTTCTGGGACAACCGCGACTGGGACTGGTACAAGGCGAACGTCCCGTTCTTCGAGTGCCCGGACGCGGACCTCCAGACGACCTACTACTACCGCTGGGAGTTGCTCACCAAGCACCTCACGTACGGCTCGCCGAACAGCGGGTACTCGTTCACCGAGTTCATCGACCGGCCGTTCTGGTCCGGCGCCTACGGGGCCATATCGTGCCCGGCCGGGCACCAACTTTACGAGGCCCGCTGGCTCCGCGATCCGAAGATCGCGAGGGATTATGCGAAGTACTGGCTCCGCACCCCCGGCGCACAGCCGCGGAACTACAGCACCTGGCTCGCGGACTCCGTGTGGGCCGTTCACCGCGTTCACCCGGACGACGCGTTCGTCAAGGACCTGCTGCCGGATTTGAAGAAGAACCACGAGGGCTGGGAGAAGCGGCACTTCGTCGCGGACGTCGGGCTGCTCTGGCAGACCGGGCACGACGACGGGATGGAGTTCAACATCAACAGCCGCCAGACGAGGGACATCCTCCGCGGCGCGCCCGGTTACCGGCCCACCATGAACGCGTACATGTGGGCCGACGCCCTTGCGATCGCCCGCGTCGCGGCCCTCGCCGGCGACAATGCCACCGCCGATGCGTTCCGGGCGAAGGCCGCGGGGCTAAAGGAGAAGCTCCAGAAGAAGCTGTGGGACCCGAAGCGGCAGTTCTTCTTCCCGATGTACCAGCGCGACGAGGAGGCCGACGGCTTCAAGGTGAAGGCGCTGACGCTCACGCACCAGACCGGGCGGCACGCCGGGAGCGCGTACGGGCGCGAGCTGATCGGCTACGTTCCGTGGCAGTTCTCGATGCCCGACGCCAAGAAGGGGTATGAGGTCGCGTGGAAGAAGCTGACGGACAGGGACGGGTTCGCGGCCCCGTTCGGCCCGACCACGGTCGAGCGGAACGACCCGATGTTTCTCTTGAAGAAGACGTGCTGCTGGTGGAGCGGGCAGTCGTGGCCGTACGCCACCAGCCAGACGCTCAAGGCGCTCGCGAACGTCCTTCAGGAGTACGAACAGGACGCGGTCACGAAGGCGGACTACCTGGAGCTGCTCACCACGTTCGCGAGGACGCACCGGAAGAACGGCAAGCCGTACCTCGCGGAGGCGTGCCACCCGGATACGGGATCGTTCGAGGGGCACGACGGGTACAACCACAGCGAGCACTACTTCCACTCGTCGTTCAACGACCTCGTCGTCACCGGGTTGGTCGGGCTGACCCCGCGCGACGACGACACGCTCGAACTGAAACCGCTCGCGCCGGCGGAGTGGGCGTACTTCGCGCTCGACAACGTGCCGTACCGCGGGCACCTCGTGAGCGTCCTGTGGGACCGCGACGGCACCCGGTACAAGCGCGGCAAGGGGCTGCGCGTGTTCGCAAATGGAAAAGAGATCGCCGCGTCCGAAACGCTCGCCCCATTGACGGTGAAACTGTCGGCCGCGCCGAAGCCCGCGGAGCGCGGTGCCGCGGTGCCGGTCAACTTCGCGGTGAACAACGACGGCACGTACTACCCACGCGTGCTCCCGTCGTTCTCGAATCCGAAGACGCCGCCGTCGAAACTGATCGACGGCAACTACTGGTACCACCGCGACCCGCCGAACCGCTGGACGTGCGAGGGGTCGCCCAACGCCAGCGACTCCGTGGTGATCGAGTTCGGCGCGAAGCGCACCATCCACACCGCGAAGCTGTATTTCCTCGATGACGAAAAGGGCGTCGTTCCGCCCGCGAAGTTCGATCTCGAACACTGGGACGGGAAGGCGTGGCAGCCGATCCCGGCTCAGACCCGTGCACTGGAGAAGCCGACCGGCCGCCGGGCGAATGTGATCCGATTCCCGTCCCTCACCACCGAGAAAGTGCGGGCGGTGCTGCACCACGCGGACGGCGGCAAGTCGGGCTTGACCGAGTTCGAGGTGTGGGGTGACGCGAAGCTCCCGCTCGCCGAGCCGCCGCACCCGACGGGCAACCTCGCGTACAACCCCGGCGACAAACCGTTCCCCAAAGCCAGCGCGTCCTATGCGGACCGCTTCGGCGGGAAGCCGATGAGCGCCATCGACGGGAAGACCAACTTCCTCCCCAGCCCGACGAACCGCTGGACGAGTTACGAGTCGCCGAACGAAACGGACTGGCTCGAAGTGGACTTCGGCGCCGAGAAGGAATTCGCCCGCGTCGAACTGGCGATCTACGACGACCGCGGCGGGGTGCAACCGCCGACCAAATACGAGGTCGAGTTCTGGGACGGAAAGGCGTGGCAACCGGTGGCGAACGCGAGGAAGGTGCCCGAGAAGCCGACCGGCAGTCAGTTCAACGAGGTCCGATTCGACCGCGTGAAAGCGAGCAAGGTGCGGGTCGTGTTCACCCACGCGGGCAAGGCCCGCAGCGGGGTGTCCGAGATCTTCGTCTGGAGTGACGGATGACGGCGCGGGACCGGGTCGTGGCCGCGCTCGAGCTACGCGGGCGGAGCAGAACACCAACGCGGCACTCCGACGTAACATCGATCTTAATGAGTGGGCAGAGGAGGTCCTAAAAAATATGCACTGCGTTTTGCCGGTGAACGGCGGAGTCGTCCTTTGTGGAATGGCCACGCATGAAAACCAACATCTGTACGTAGCGGCCCATTACGATCGTGCAAACCGGAGCGTGAGAACAATCCCATTCGGGATCGCGGATCGTTCCGTGGAATGGGCCACGTACCCCGATCTCCACAGCGTGGTATTACGAACGCAGGCCCGCAGCCCCGCATTGGCAACGGATTTGGCGATCGAGTCCAAGACCTTGGAATTGACGACGCGCTCGGCCGGGGCCGTTGTACGCGATCGCCGGGACCGCGCTGGCGCCAAGCAGTTGATCATCGAAGCGGGCACTTGGAAGATGCGCGATGAAACCGCTGCGACGTTGAATTTGAAAGATAACTCCTTCCGAGTAATTGCACCTCCCGCGGACTCTTGGAATGTGATGACTCCGACAGAAGACGGCAAGCCCCTCCTCGCGGGCACGATCGTCTCCCAAGCACAACTGGCCGGGGATGTTCTCGCCATGGCGATCACCAAAGGGAGCGAAACCGAACTTCGGCTCTACCGCGGCCCCGATCCCACCGCGCTCGGCGTCGTGCCGCTGCATGGGAATCCCAAGCTCTTCACCCTGTCCCACGACGGTCGCAAACTGGCGTGGCTGCGGAGCAAGCGAGAAGTGGCCCTCGCGGACACGGATCGCTTGCCGCACGTCGTCGAGAAGTTCGCGCACGCCGCGCTGCACGGGCAGTTCGAAGCGGACTGCGACATCGCGCCCTTCACTCTCGAAATCCGCATCGGTGGCTACCAGCACGAGATCGGCGTTCGCGACGGAGAACTTTGGCACCGGTATTCCGACCGGAAGAACAAACGCACCGTGCCATCGATCTACCGGGCCCAACCGCTTCCATCGGGGTATGACCGCACCCGGTTCCAGGTCGTCACCGGTCTGCAAGAGAGTATCTATCGGTTGATCTTCGACCGCTTCAGACAACTGCTGTTGCTGAACTCGACGAACGACCTCCTCGTCGTGTTACTCGTCCGCCGGGATAAAATCGCGGCGTGGACGCCCGCCGGCGGCTTCTGGGGTTCGCCCGACCTGATCGGCGGTGCACCGACCCCGGGCGCCGACAAAGCCATCGCCGAAGCCATCAGGCCCGACTGGAGGTCGCCGTGAACATCCCGGTCGTGATCGTCCGCGCGGAGTCGTCCGCTTCGACCGCGGATGCCTTCCTGCTGCCCGATGGCGAAGCGCACCGCCTCGGCGAGGTCATCGCTTCCCTCGGTGCGGCTCCCCGGTTGTTCCGCATCCGCGGTGGCCTGTTGATTGAAGCCGCGGGGCCATCGCTCCCCGGCGCCATCCGCCTGCGCCGGGTCGCGGAGCATTACTTCATCCCCGTCGATGGCCAACTTTCGCCGGCGATCCTGCCGGATGAGTTCCCCGGTCTAACCCCCAGCGGCGGGGTCGTCCACTTGGCCTCGGGCTGCTTCGCTTTCGATCCGCAGTCCCCGATCCCGATCGGAAATTGGTTGTGTCTACCGCCGCGTGGAACCGGTGAATGGGAACCGTTCCCGAGCTTGCCCGCCAGCCCGGATGCGCTCCGGTTGATCGAGCGACCTTCGCCCCCCGCGGCGGTGCTCGAAATCCTCGGCGCCGGCGAACCCGATGGCCACGATCCTCTGCCGACTTCCGGCCCGATGGCCGAGGACGCCCGGCCGCCCTCGTCGTCGCTCGGCAAGCGGATCGTTGGCCGGGCCGCGCTGGGCGCCGCCAAGGCGATGGCGTGGCTCGGGCAGAACATGGGCCTCGGCGGCTTGGCGCGGGCCGGCGCCGAACTCGCCCGCCGGGCCGTGGACTCGGTCCCCCGCCTCAGCGAGAAGATCATCGGCCAGCAGGAAGCCGCGCTGCGCGAGTTGCTGCGGCAGTTGCAATCGGGAGATGCGGAGCAGGCGCTGAAGCGGGCTCCCATCGCAGTGGCCGACCCGGATCAGCAAGGCAGGGTGTCGGGCGATGCGAATCTCTCGGAGCGGAACATCGGCTACTCGTTCGCCGAACTCTTCCGCGGTTCCAGCGGAGGTTCTGCCTGGCTCGGCGGTGGAGATGTTTGGTTCAAACTTCAAACCGAGTACCGCCGCTTGGCCGAGGAAGCGTTGAAGCGCGGCGACTACCGCCGGGCCGCGTACTTGCTCGGCGTGCTGCTCCGCGATCTGCGCGGGGCCGCGAACGTCCTCAAAACCGGCGGTCGCTACCGCGATGCGGCCTTGCTGCTGCGCGACCGCTTGAACGACCCACTCGGCGCCGCCGCGGTCTTTGAAC
>JANOSQ010001037.1:0-5169 GCA_031415915.1 Fimbriiglobus sp.
ATTTTGGAACCACGCCCCCGAGCCGGCGATGGAAATCCTGATGCCGCCGGTGCTGCCGTATTGGCTCGGGTTGGGCATCGCGATTTTCGGTGAGCACCTCGGCTTATTGAAGCTTTGGCTCTTCCCGTTCGCGCTGGTGCTCTGCCGCTCGACGGCGTGGTTGCTGGCGCGCTTCGCCCCCGGCCGAGAAGCGGTCGGGTTGTGGGTCGTCGGGTTGTCGCCGGCGGTGCTCGTGCTTTTCAACTTCATGCTCGATGTCCCGGCCCTCGCCCTCGGGGTGGCCGCGCTGCGCTGGCTCATCGACGGCTGCGACCGGCGGCGATGGTTGCCGGTGATGGGCGCCGGACTGCTCGCGGGGCTGGCGATGCAGACGAAATACAGCTTGCTGATTCTGCCGGCCGTGTTCGCATGGTACGCCCTGCTCCACCGCCGCTGGTTTGCGGCTGTCATCGCGGTGTCAGTGGCCGCGGGGGTCTTTTGCGCGTGGGAATACCTGCTCCAGCAGCGCTACGGACAATCGCATTTCCTCTTCCACGCCAAGGGGGCGAGCGGAGAATCCGCGACGGTCGCCGACAGTATCGATCTGCGGTTGAAGTTGATTCAACCGCTCTTGGGGCAAATCGGCGGGATGATGCTCGGCGTCGCACTGTGGGTGCTGGCGAGTACCCGGCCGAAAGCCGCGCTCGCAGGCGCCGGGGCCTGCGGACTCTTGCTCACCCCCCTGTTGTTGCTGCCGCACACCGATTGGCCGGCGGGCGAGATCACCTTCCAACTGTTGGGCTTGGTCGCGTTCGGAATCATCGGTGTCGCCGCCGCGGCCTGTATGCGTGGGTCGATCAACCTCGACACCCTCTTCCTCGTTGGCTGGGTCGCACTCGAAATCGTCGGCGCCCTCGGTCTGTCGCCCTTTCCCGCAGCGAGAAGGGTGCTCGGGGTTTGCTTCGCGCTGTCGATCCTCGGCGTCCGCGCCGCGTCGATCCACGGGGTGTCACTCCGCATCGCGGCAGCCGGCTCCGTCGCGTTTTCGATCCTCTTCTTCGCGGTCGATTGTTGGGATGCCCAAGCCGAAAAAGGACTCGCCGAACGCACGGCCGAGGTCGTCCGACCCGAGCCCGGCAAGACCGTCTGGTTCAACGGGCACTGGGGCTTCCAGTACTACTGCGACCGCGCGGGGATGAAGCCGGTGGTGCCGGGGCAATCGACGTTGAAGCCGGGGGATTGGCTGGTTTACCCGGTGATTCCAGGCGACGGTGGCTTCTACCGGCCGTGGCACGGGTTCGCCTCGTTCGCCATCGACGAACGCTCGATCGAGAAGATCACGACACTGGTTTGGGACGACGCGTTGCAAGCCCAGACGATCCCGAACCTGTACGGCGGGGGTGTTCCGATCCAGAACCGGAACCACCCCCGGTTGACCCTGGCGATCTACCGCGTCACCGCAGTATGGTCGCCCGTGCGGGATTAGCGGACCAACGCTTTCGTCAGTTGGACCTGGTTGTCTTTCAGCGTGTGAACCCAAGCTTCTTCACCTTCGGGGGTGATTTCGACCACGCGGGCGGGGTGGATGTTGAAGTCGAGGTACAAGATGTTGCCGCTGGGCAATCTCTGGATCGAGCGCGGTTGACCGACGGGTCGTTTGAACCCTTTTTCCTCGGGCTTGCCCGTCTTCAGGTTGTACTCGACGAGTTGGTTCTGCTCGCCCAGGATGATCTTGTCCTCGCCGCTTTCGATGATCGCCGATTGGTAATTGGGGTTGCCCGTCTTGATGGCCTTCTCTTTCAACTCTTTGCCTTTGCCATCGATGTAAATGAGCTGTGGGACTGGGCCGTTCGGCCCGTTGTTCTGCACGCTCAAAATCGTCTCGCCGCTCTTCAACCTCAGTCCGGCGCAAACGTCCACATTCCCGAAGTTCGCGTTGATCGGCCGCACGTACTTCATCACTTCCTTCGCATCCTTGTCGTATTCGACAATACCCTGCCGGCAGATCACGAGGCGGTTGCCGTTTTCGAGGATTTGGATCGACTGCGGTTGGAAGAATAGCTTGTCGACTTCGACGCGTTTCGACGACAGCACCTTGCCGGATCGGTCGCGCTCGCTGATGGTCTGGTTGTTTTGATCGATGATGTGGATGCGGTCGTCTTTGCCGAAGACGAAATCGGTCGGGCTGCCCATCCCAGCGAGCTTCCAGCGCTCCTTTTCATCCGGGCCGTATTCGGTGATGGTGCCGGGGTTTTGCCCGAAGCGGTAATCGAGCGTCAGCAACACGAAGTTGCCTTGGAGGCGCGGCTTGAGGTCGAGCTTGGCCAAATCCGTCGCTTTCTCGGCCTTCGTCCACCACTCTTTCCACGCGGTTTGGGCCTTGACCATCGACTCCTTCGTTTTCAAGCACTTGACCTTCGGCGCGTCCTTCCCGGCGAGTTGGTTGAGCAGGTCCTCGGCTTGCCACACCTGCCCGCGAACCATCTCCGGCATCATGTCGATCATCATGGTGACGGCGTCGTTTTCTTTGGCGAACAGGAGCAGCGACCGGGCGATCCGGAACTTCTGCGCGGCCTCTTTCTCCGCCTTGGCGAGTTCGAGCACTTTCGGATAGACGTCTTTGACGCGGCCTTTGTCGGCGGCCGGGGCGCCCTCGATGAACGCGATCGCGGCGGCGGTGCGGCGGAGCGAGTTCGTGCTCTTCAAGGCTTCGAGCAGATCGGGGTCGGGCTTCCCATCCAGAACCGCGGCGGCCGTGAGCGTGGCTTGAATTTGCTCGGAGACCGCGAGGCTATCGGCGAGCGGCATGAAGCCGAGCACGGTCGGCACGATGTCCGGATTTTTCACTTTGGCGAGTGCCCGGATGGCCGCCGAGGCCACGTCGGCGTGGGAAACCTTTTCGATGCGCTTCAGGATTTCCTTCGTGCGGAAATGCACTTCCGCCACGTTGTTGTCGTCCTTGGATGCGAGCCGCAACGGCGCGATGGCCGGCGGGCCCATTCGTTCGAGGTCCCCCGTCGCTTTCAGGCGCGCGTCGAAATCTTCGCTGCCGAGGAGCTTGATGACGGCTTGGATCTTCGTCAGTTCGGTATCGCTGAGGGTGCGTTCCTTCAGGTATTTCAGCAGCCCGGCGGGGTCGGACGCTTTCAAGTTGGCGGACTCGAGCGCCTTCGTGTCCAATTCCGCCTGATCGGGCGACTTCGCCGTCGGGTTGTTCGGATCGGCGGGTTGAAGTTGGATCGCCTTTTGGACGAGCACGACCGGGATCGGCTGATCGGCGGGGAGCGAAGGCACGAGGGCCAAAACGCCGAAGCCTGCCACCGGCGCGAGAAAACGAGCGAGACCCATGGTGCTCTCCGTGGAGTGGACGATCCGCTACCCGATAGTGTACGAACAACCCATTCGCGGTGGTATCGCGTTTCGCTTCCCTCCCAAGTTGACGAGCCAACGCCCGCGGAGTAACTTACGCGCCATGAACGAACGCCAGATTTCGGCCCGCATCCGCGAGAATCTGGCCCGCGCCGCGCCGCCAGCGGTCGCCGCGCCGATGCCCGATCCCCCTCCGTCCGCGGAACGGGTCGTCGTCCCGACCGAAATCCCCGATCGCAACGCATTCGTCGCCCAAGCCTACCGGACGCTCTTCGGCCGAGAAGCCAGCCCCGTCGAGATCCTCCACCACGCCCGGCTGCTGCGGTTCCTGCCGCTCTGGTACACGAGGCGCAAATTCCTGAACCGCTTGGGCGATTCGTGGGAAGCCGTGGCTTACGAGAGCAGAGTTCGGCTGCAACACGAGAGCGACGTGCGGGAGCGGTTCGCGGCCCTCGAACGCCAGCAGCGGGAGTTCCACGCCCAACTCCGCACGCAGATTCAAGCGCTGCAACGCGCCCTCACGGAAGTCTCCTACGAGATCGTCGAAGACATCGTCGAACGGCAGACGGCGAAGGGGGATACCCCGTGCGCGTCCTGATCGCGTCGACGTTTGTGCCGTTCATCAAGGGGGGCGGCACGAAGATCGTCGACGACCTGCACCGGGAATTGCTCCGCCGCGGTTTCGAGAGCGACACGCTGCTCATCCCGTTCGATTCGACTTGGCAAAACATCGCCGAGCAAACCGCCGCGTTGCGTTTGCTCGACCTCGCCGATAGCGCCGACCGCTTGATCACGATCCGCACGCCGTCGTATGCCCTGCGGCACCCGAACAAGGTCGCGTGGTTCATCCACCACCACCGCGAAGCCTACGACCTTTGGGGCACCCCGTGGAGCGGGATGCCGGATACCGAATTCGGCCGGCACCACCGCGACATGATGCGGCGCTCCGACGAAATCTATCTGCGCGAATGCCGGCGAGTCTTCACCAATTCCAAGATCGTCGCCAACCGCGTCCTCGAGTTCAACGGCATCCGGCCTCGCGAAGTCCTCTACCCGCCGCTCGAAACCGATCACCCGTATCACCCCGGCCCGTTCGGCGATACCATCCTTTATGTCAGCCGGTTGAACTTCATCAAGCGGCAGAGCCTCGCCATCGACGCCCTGCGATTCACCGACCCCGATGTGAAACTCGTGATCGCCGGGACCGGGGATTCGCCCGACTTCCAAGCCAAATTGGAAGCCCAAGCCCGGGAAGCCGGGGTTGCGGATCGCGTCCGCTTCACCGGTTGGATCACCGACGCCGAGAAAGCCGAACTGACCGCCGGCTGTTGCGGAGCGCTCTACCTCGCCTTCGACGAAGATTCCTACGGCTATTCCACACTCGAAGCCTTCCACGCCCACAAGCCGGTCGTCACGCTCACCGATTCCGGCGGGAGTTTGGAAGTGATCCGCGACGGCGAGAACGGACTGATTTGCGAACCGGAACCGCGGCCGCTCGCCGAAGCGATGAACCGGCTCTGGCGCGACCGCGCCGACGGCCGGCGCATGGGCGCGAACGCCCATGCGACCCTCGCCCGGCATTCCATCCAATGGGATCGCGTGATCGAGAGGTTGACCTCGTGAAGATCGCCGTCGTCAGCTTGTCGAAGGATTCCGAGGGACTCGCCGCGGAGTTGACCGACCGGCTCCGCAAGCTCGGTCACGCCGCGGAGTGGATTCGATTCCCGTTACCTGCGACGGCCCGAGGGCGATTGGCGGCCGAGTTGATCCGCTTCGATACCGGCGGCTCCGATCTCACCGTGATAGCCGACAACGTGAAAC
>JANOSQ010001038.1:0-5591 GCA_031415915.1 Fimbriiglobus sp.
ATCGATCATGGCCCGCACCATCTCCGCATACCCGAGCGGTTCGATGACTCGCACGTTGCCGGCATTCAATCTCGGGTCGCTCCCGTTTTCGAGGATCGCCTTCACCGGAGTCCGCACGTTCGGATTCGGGTGAACGGGATAGATGAAATCCACCTCCGGGAAGCGACCGGCCAAATCCGCGATCGCTTGGCAGACGTCTTCGAAGGGGGCACCGAACGCTTCGCGACGGTGAGCCGTGATGAGCACGCTGCGACGCGTCGGAACGGGGCACGCGCCCAGCCGATCCCGCATCAGGAAGAGCGAATCGATCCCCGTGTTCCCCGTGACCATGATCCGCGAGGCGGGGATGCCCTCGTTCAACAAATTCTCCATCGACTTCCGCGTCGGGGCGAAGTGCAAGTCGGTGATCCGCGCCGTCAACACGCGGTTCGCTTCCTCGGGCCACGGGGCACCCAAATCCCCCGTGCGCAGCCCCGCTTCGACGTGCGCCACAGGCACCCTGCGGTAGAACGCGGCCAACGCGGCGCAGAGCACCGTGGTGGTGTCGCCTTGGACCAACACGATATCCGGCCGGTCGCGTTCCAACACCCGATCCAGTCCCTCGATGGCGCGGGCCGTCAATCCGGCGAGCGTTTGCCCCGCAGCCATTAGGTTCAGATCCACGTCCACCGTCAGATCGAACGCGTCCAGCACGGGAGCGACCAGATCGCGGTGTTGGCCGGTCGTACACAATCGGCACGACACCCCCGGCAGCGCCCGCGCCGCAAGCACCACCGGCGCCATCTTCACCGCCTCCGGGCGGGTGCCAATCACCGCGAGAAGGCGCTTCATGACTTCGTCGAGGCCGCCGCTTCGAGGATGGGGAGTAATCGATCCAAGTGGGCTTCCACCGAGAAGCGCCGGGCGACTTCCCAAGCTCCCACCCGCAATTTCTGCCAGTGAACCGGGTCGCCCAACGCCCTGACGATAGCCGCCGCGAGTTCCGATGGATCGGGTCGCTCACCCGGCGCCATTTCACCCGAGACACCCGGTTCGAGCCAGTCCGGTATTCCACCGACCTCGTAAGCGACTGCCGGAAGCCCGACGCACCCGGCTTCGATTCCGACCAATCCGAACGGCTCCGGCCAGACGCTCGGAACCACCAACAAATCGGCCGTGCGCATTTCGGCTTCGCGGCGGCTAGTATCGACCCAACCTACGAACTCGGCATCGACCCCGAGCCGCCGCGCTTCGGCTTCGCAATTCGCCCGCTCCGATCCTTCCCCGGCGACAAGAAGCGTGAGCCGACGCCCCAAGTTGGCCTCCGCAAGGGGTATTGCCCGAATCAAATGGCTCAGCCCTTTCAATGCCGTCAACCGACCGACGAACAAAAGCTTGCTTCTCTGCGGACATACGGACGGTGGCTCGGGATCGGGCGTGGAATCTGTGGGGAAAAGAGGCACCAGATGTACGCGGTTCGCCGGCACCCCGTTGCGGATCATTTCCGCCGCCATGTGCCGACTGGCGACGAGAACGGTGTGGAAGTCACCCAGCATCCGATTCCGTCGGCGTTGCGTTCGGTACAACCCCAGCGCAGTGAGCGGGTTCAACCCTCCGCAGCGTCGGGGAAAGTAGGCGGCTAGGCAACCCGGCCCGAACACCCGCTCGCACGGCTCCGCAACCGGGCGAGCATGGCATTTGGTCCCGCTGATGCAAGTGCCGAAGTAATTGTGGGCGAATGCGATTGTCGGATATCGCGCCGCGAGCGCGGTCTCCAAGTTCGCATCGGCCATTCCGTGAGAGTAGACGACATCCGGTCGCCATTTTGAGACATCCGCGAGGGTCGCATCGACGGCCCGACCCGAGGCCGACCACCGGGGAACCCCGTCGAGACCCGCCACGATTCCGCCATCCGGAGCGGGAACTTCACAGAGCACGCCGAGTTCGAAACCGGCTTCCATCAATCGAGGGATCACGACCCGGAGGTATGTTTCCACCCCCCCGACCAGGCCCGCGTACCGGGTGGCGATCAGGAGGCGCACGGCGCTCCCGAATACGCTTCCAAACACCGATCCACGACCCCACCCCAGTTGAACCGCTCCAACACCCGCCGCCGACCGGCGGCACCCAACTCGGCCACCGCTATGGGATGATCGCGAAGCCATTCTAATTTGCTACGGAGTGCGACGGGATCATTCGGGGGAACCACGAACCCGGTCACGCCGTCGGCGACCACTTCGGGCATAGAAGCCACGGCAGTGCAGATGCCGGGGGTGCCACACGCCATGCCCTCGATCAAGGTTTGGCCCAGTAATTCCGGAATTTTCGATTCCCCCCCATACCGATCCCGGTAGACACTCGGCAGCACTACGCAGACCGCCCGCCGATAGGCGCGGACGATTTCCCGGTCGTCGCAATCGTGGCGGAAGTTCACCCGCTTCCCCGAGGCCAATCGCTTCAAATCGTCGAAGTAGCGATCGTGGTATGGCCGGCCGATCAACTCTAAATCCATTCCCGGAGGTAGTGCTTCGATCAAATCGTCGACGCCCTTGTGGGGCATGAGTCGGCCGACGTAAACGGCGAGTGGTTCCGTGGGCACGCTGGCATCAGGTGAAAACAGTTCGGTATCGACCCCGCCGTAAATTACGGACGCACCCCGTCGACTTTCGTGACCGGCAATCTGACGACTGTACTCGCTAATATGCAGGTACCCGTGGAACCATCCGTGCGTTTTTACTCGGCTCGATAAACCCCAGCCCCCCCCGCCCAAATCGGTCGCGAAGACCTTTCGCCCGGAGGCCCGTGCCAGTAGGGCCGCGAGTTCCGCCGCCAGCGTGTGCGGCTGGTGGCAATGGACGACATCCGCTTCGGCGACCGCGCGGACAATCCCGGAGTGGATGGGATTGAACCGCTGCCCTCGCACGGCCCACGCCGGCCCGAGAACGCGTACTCGCAATCCTTCCGGTGTGGTGAATCGCCGCGGCCGCTCGCCGAAACTCACGAGCGTCGTCGGGGTTCGCTCCGCCATGTGACGTGCCAGTTCAAACGAGTACCGCTCCGCCCCGCCGAAGACGCCGTCAGCCCCGAACAGTGCCGGGGTGATGTGGACGATGCGGGGATGGTGGGTCAAACGGAACCCTTGACGACGATCAACTCGAAGTAGAGGTACCAGGCTGGGAACGTCCACGCCCACTTGCGTTCGTACGCGGTCGGCCAACGGTTCGCTAAACGGTGGATCACTTTGTTCGCGAGTGTCGGATAAAAGATGATCCGGGCGGTTTGCTTTCGGAATTTCCGGTCGGTGTAAAAGTCGAACTCGTTGTCGCCGGTGAAGTAGTTGAAACTGTTGATCGAGAAATAATGGCGGTGGGTCGGGTCGGTAAACGCGTTGGCGCAAGAGTAATGCGGAACCGTGATCTTGACAAGCGCCCCATCGGCGCACACCCGGTGAATTTCCTCCATCACCCGGACAATATCCGTCAGGTGCTCCAGAACATCGTAAGCCCAGACCTCGCGGAATTGCCCGGCCGGCAGCGGCCAAGGGGCTACATCGAGGTTGTGAACAATATCCGGCCCGGTGGCCGCGACGAGATCGACGTTCACCGCATCGGCGGAATATTTCTTCCCCGCCCCGAGATGGAGGATCGTGCGGGAAGCGACCGAGTCGGTGTGACTTCGGTCTACTCGATCAATCGACGAGAGCGGTGTCACTGTGAATCTCGCAAATGAAATCGATCAGGCGATCCGCCCGGTGGAAGACCGTATGCCGCGCGAGCACTTCATCGAGGGCGTTCGCCGCGCGTTCGGCCGCTACCTCCGGGTGGGCGAGGATGTGCCGGAATAGCGAAGCGTATTCGGTCGGCGACGTGGCGGTATAGACACTTTGTGAATCGAATCGATCCGGTAGCAGAGCAGGATTGTCCATCAATTGCGGGGTTCCGCACGCGGCCAAATTATAAGCCCGCTCATTCAATTCCGTCGCCTCGCGAATTTGGAATGGCACATGCAAATTGATGCCCACCCGTGCCCGCGCACACAGATATCGCAATTGATCGTCGGGCAGACGGGATACCGCCGCCCGCGGCCAACCCGGCCCGAGTACCACACCCGCGTGAGCTTGGAATATCTCATCCAGAAACGCGGCTGCCCGTTCCCATTTTTCAAAATTCGACGAGGCCAAATACACGAAGTCCAGATCCCGCACGACCCCGGGAACGGGGTAAAACATCAACGGGTTTGCCCCGAACTCCAAACTGAGAATCCGGGCTCCACGGTTCACGAAGAACTGGTACTTTTCGCTCGCGAACGGTTCGGCGTGAAAAGCCAAGAAAAAATCAAAACCGAGTTCGGATGCTTCTTGCAACTGCCTCGCGGAGTCCGCCGGATCGCTCGCGGAATGCGCGGTCATTCCCACGATCAACGGTTGGAATTTCCGATAGTCGCGGAGAGCCTCGATCGTCGCACGGCCAACTTCGGGGGCGGCACCGTACCACTGATGATCGATCGCAATCAATGCGGTTGGGCGAAACTCTTGCAATCGCTCGCCGAGCGAAGTGCCCTGATGCCAGTATTCCACCGCGGCGCCGCAGAATGCTAAACCGTCGCCTAGATTGCGGAACAACGAATGGCCGGCCGGTGAGACTTCAAACTCGGGCAAGAGCAGCAACACTCGGTAGCCACCCCCGGTGTGGAGGCCTTTGAAACGGCGTTCCAATTTCACCCAGTGCTCGGCGAAGCGGCGGACGAGCGGATCGGAGGAGTGCGGATCGAGGTACGGGCGGGGCGCGTCCGGTGGCGGCGTCACTTCTGCGAGCCAGTCCAACACCGCCCGTTGACCGCTCCACGTACCGGGGTGGATGCGCCGCTCGAAATCCCGGAACGCCTTCCACGGGTCGGGGATGCCGAGCATTCTGCGAGCGAATGATTTCGCGTCGAGCAGCCAGCTTGAACCAGACACACTCATGCCGTCTCGGGTCGCCGGAGAAAGAACCCGCCTTGGTCACCATTGCCATCGGCATTTAGTTGGTCGGCCCGCCGCCGATACTCCTCCACTTCCTGATCCGTCGGGTCTGGTTCACCAGGACCGCGACGATTTTTCTCGCTTGCCAGAAACTGCATCGCGTCGGAATCGTAAAAAATGCAGGTCACAGTCAACCCGGCTCGTTCGGCGAGCAACCGGATGCTCGCTTCGGTGTGAACGAACAAATGCCTCGGGGCATCGACCGCATACCAGTCCGCGCCGTAGTGCTTCCAAGCGAAGGACGAGGCGAGTGGGGTGCGGATCAAAGCCATCTTTCCGGGGGCGAGCAAACGGTGGAGATGGCTGAAGACCTCGGCCGGCCGATCCATGTGCTCAAAAGAATGACTCAGGAGAATGAAGTCGTACACGCCGTCGAGTTCTGCCAAATTGCGTTTCAAGAGCGTCACACCATTCGGCCGGTGCACATCGGCGGGAATGAAGGGGTCGACTCCGGTGAGCCGCGTAAAGCCATCGTTTGCCAACAGGCCGAGTAGCCGGCCTTGGCCGCACCCGACATCGAGCACGGCATCGTTCGGTTCGACTCGAGCACGGCTGAGCCATCGGCAGTAGTAGGGAACTCCCGTGAGTCGGC
>JANOSQ010001039.1:0-7100 GCA_031415915.1 Fimbriiglobus sp.
GATTCAGCAGTACGAACCGGGCCGGCCGGCGCGCCCGTGGATTTACACGATCGCCACGCACCAAGCGATCGACGCGATGCGCCGGCGTGCCCGGCGCCGCGATACGACCTCCCTGCTGCCGCCGGGGGACGATTCGCCGGAGGACTCGGCCCAGAATTTGTTCGTGGTACTCGAAGCGGCGGGGCTGAGCCCGCCCGAATCGGCGGAACTCGGCGAGAGCCGATCGCAAGTGCGCGAAGCGGTGACGAGCCTGCCGGAGCTGTTGAAACAAGTGGTGCTCTTGACCTACTTTCAAGGGTTGAAGTACCAAGATGCGGCCGAGATTCTGGGCGTTCCGTTGGGCACCGTGAAGTCCCGACTGCACGCCGCCTTGGCCAAGTTGACCGAAGCGATGAACCCCGCGGTCCCCGAGACGAGCGATCCGACTTGAGGAGGTGGCGCCGTGAACCAAGAACTCGTCGATTATGCGTTGGGCCAACTCTCCGCAGCGGACGGCCAACGTGTCGAAGCCCGGTTGTCGAACGATCCGGACGCGGCCCATAAAGTCGAATTGCTCCGGGCGTATCTGGCGCAGTGGAACGCCGATGGGGCCGTCGAAGCGCCCGCGGGCTTGGCGTTGGCGACCATCGCCCACGTCGCGGAATATATGTCGAACCACCCCGAGGGCGAAGCCGCACCCCTCGCAGTCCCCCGGACTTGGGCGAACGACCGACCGAGTTTCGCGGGCCGCCCCCGCGCCGACATCATCGTCGCGGCCTGCATCGCCTTCGTCTTCCTCGGCCTGTTGCTGCCCACCATCCAGAAACTCCGGCAGCGCTCGCAGACGGTCGCCTGCCAAGATAACCTGCACGAATTGCACACCGCCTTGGCGGGGTATTCGGACACGCACGGCGGCCGCTTCCCGCAAGTCGGCACGCCGGGTGTCCCGACCGCGGGCGACTTCGTCGCCGAACTCACCCGCGCGGGTCACTACCCGGCGGCACTCAAACCCTTTTGCCCCGGCGACCCGGTGAACACCGACGTCGGTTACTCGTACTCGCTCGGGTACCGCGGTCGATTCGGTGAGTTGATCGGCCCGCGGCTCCCCGACCCGGAGTCGAGCAGCGAAATGATGCCGATCTCCGCCGATCTGCCGGCGCAGCCGACCCACGGCGGTTGGAACGTCCTCATGGCCGGCGGCTCGGTGCGATTCACCAAGACGCCCTCGCTCGGCAACGCCGACGACATCTTCGCCAACTCCGACCGGCAACACCGCGCCGGCCTCCACCGCAACGACGTGTCGCTCGGCCGACCATTCGACATGCCCTGAGGCATTCCCCGACGGCGCCAATCCGTACAATGCGCAACTCAGCCCGCGCGTCCGGAGTTTGGGATGGCCGTCGAAAACGTCGCCAAAGTGGCCGTGCTCATCGAGCGCGAGCGGGAAAGCTTATTGGCGGACTGGCGGGGGCAAATCCGGGAACTCCCGTCGGCGAAGCACCTCGATACGCCGACGCTGAACGATCACATCCCCGCGTTCCTCGACGAGTTGGCCGCGGCTTACCGACGGGTGTACGACGAGACGATCCCGGAAACGCTGCTGGAAGCGACCCCGCCGGAACATGGCCGCCAGCGCTTCCTCGACGGCTTCGACATCGTCGAAGTGATCGCCGAGTACAACATCCTCCGCGGCTGCATCCACGACCTCGCCGAGCGGCACGGGCTCTCCTTCACGGGCCGGGCTTTCCACGTCGCCAACCGCGTGTTCGACGGGGCTATCGGGCTGGCCGTGCAAACCTTCGCCACCAATCAAGCGCTCGAAGTCCAACGCCGCCGCGAAGAGTATTTGGCCTTCGTCGCCCACGATCTCCGCACGCCGCTCAACGCCATCGCCCTCTCCGCGCGGGTGCTCGATCGCAAGCTCACCGGGCCGGACGCGGACGCGGGCACCCTGAAAATGCTGAAATCCCTGCACCGCAACGTCGGGCAAATCGAAGCCCTCGTGACCAACGTGTTGAAAGAGACCGCCCACGTCCAAGACGACGCCGGCATCCGCTTGGAGTGCCGTGAGGTCGACCTCTGGTCGCTGGTCGAGAGCCTCGTCCACGATTTGCACCCCGTGGCCGGGACCTCCGACACGCGGCTCGTGAACGGCGTCCCGGAGGAATTGCGCGTCTTCGCCGACGCCAGCTTCCTCAAGCGGATCTTCCAAAACCTCATGGCCAACGCCATCAAATACGCCCCGCGCGGCGAAGTCACCATCGGCGCACGCAGCGGCGGCGGTCATTCCGAATGCTGGGTCGCCGACAACGGCGGTGGCATCCCCGCCGAGCGGCTCGACAAAATCTTCGAGAAGTTGGAGACCGACCCCGACAAAGAAGGGGGCCTCGGGTTGGGCTTGGCCATCGTCAAGTCGTTCGTCGAAGCCCACGGGGGCACCGTCACCGTGGAGAGTGCCTTGGGCCACGGTTCGACATTTCGCTTCACCCTCCGAAACGCCGCGGTCGGGGGCTGACGATGCCCGACGACTCCGACCGCGAATTCGGCGTGCCGTTCCCCGGCGAACCGGTCGATCCTTCGAAGTGGACGCAGACCGCGCTGAAGGCGATGCCCGCCGAGGGCCAACTCGATTGGCCGAGCCTCTTCGGACGCACCGCACCCATCGTGCTCGATGTGGGCTGCGGCAACGGCCGGGCGCTCATCGCCAGCGCCCTCGCCCGGCCGACGCACGATCACCTCGGCATCGACATTCTCCCCGTGGTCATCCGCTACGCCCGCAAACGGGGGAACCAGCGCGGCCTGCCGAACATCAAGTTCGCCGTGCTGGGCGGGTCGGAACTCCTCGACCAGTTCGTACCGGCGGGCAGCGTCGCCGAAATCCTCTGCTATCACCCGCAGCCGTATTACGATCCCGCGCTCGTCCATAAGCGGTTGATCACGCCCGCCTTCTTAGCCAACGCTCACCGCTCGCTGGTGCCCGGCGGGCTATTTGTGATCCAGACCGACAACCCCGGCTACTGGAAGTACATGAAGGCCGTCGTGCCGGTCTTCTTCGACTTCGCCGAAAAGGCGGGGCGTTGGCCCGACAGCCCGAAGGGGCGGACGCGCCGCGAGATCATCGCGATGAAGAACAAGCTGCCCGTCTTCCGCGGCACCGGCACGGCGAAGTTGAACCTGAGCCGAGCGGACGCGTTGGCGCTCGCGGAAGCGTTGCCGGCCCCGACGTTCGACGCCGACCGGCGCCTGCGGGAGCTGGATCGGATCGGGTGATCCCCTTTCCGACGCCACCCCACCCACCCTCCGTTGGAAAGCAGGGGTCACGCTGCAAAGGGTGCTTTCCGTTTGCAGGATCTGGCATCCGACGAGTATGGCACACCCCGCCGGCCGATCCGCGTTGCCGCCTTCGGCGGAAATCGGCACAATGCCCGTTTCCCACCGGATCATTCGGAATGCGCTCCCGGCTCCGCAAACTCTTGGCCCGCGTCTATCGCCGCCTGACCTTCTATACCCGCGGCGAATTCCCCCCCGTCTACTTCGACATCTGGAACCTGCGCGAGCTCAACCACCTGCTCGTGGCCCACGGCGAGAAGCCGCTGGGCGACGAGGTCGCCCAAGCCGAGGCGTCGGTGGAGGGCGCCACCCGCTTCCTGTTCGCCACGATGGCGACGCACCCGGAACTCAGGACGCGCTTCCCCGATCTCTTCCGCGCCGGGCCCACCGGCGCCGGCGCCAAATACTTCACCGAAGAACTCGGCCTCGGCCCGAAAGCCGTCGCGAACATCGACTCCGCGTTCGCGTGCTACCCCGGCGAACAAGGGTTGAAGACCTATGAGATGCGCCTCGATCTGCGCGCGATGTACCCGCTCGCGTTGACGCCGAAGCACCGGGGGCCGTTCCTGCGTTGGGCGGCCGTGTACGGCGAACGCGACGGCGGCCTGAGCATCGGCGAACTGCTCTGGCTGCTCGCCGAGATGGACCTGAGCACCCACCGCGGACTGGCGACGACCTACCGCTTCCAACCCGACTGGCAGGAGGCCGTGCCGGACGCCCTCTCGCCCGCCGGCTGGGTGAAGTTGAAGGCTTACCTCCGGAAGAAGCATTCGATCCGCCACCGCTGGATGCGCGACGCGGAACTCGGCGATGCCGGGGAACCGATTCTGCCGCCCGACGAGATGAAGCGCGGCGTCAACGTCCACGGGCATTTCGATTTCGTCAGCGGCTTGCAGGAAGTCGCCCTCGGCTTGGTGAAGGCGTTGAAGCTCGCGGGGATACCGACGACGAAGCGCGATCTCCCGGCGTTGCCGCGCGTCGTCCGCCGGCCCGGCGAACGCTGCCACGACCCGGAGCGCTACGACACGACCATCTTCGTCGCCGGGTTGAACAGCTCGCACACCGACCTGTACAAGATCGTCGGGTTGCACGTCCGCCCCGGCGTGAAGCGCATCGCCATTTGGTACTGGGAGCAGGAAGTCGTGCCTCCGGAGTTGGTCGAACTGATGCGCTGGCCCGACGAAGTTTGGGCTCCGACTAGGTTCATCGCCGAAACCTTCCGCAAGTACGTCGCGGTGCCGGTGGTGTCGATGCTCCCCGGGGTCGAGCTGCCGGAGTTCACGCCGAGGCCGCGCGAGTATTTCGGCTTGGCGGCGGATCGATTCGTCTTCCTCTTCACGTTCGACATGTTCAGCACCACCGGCCGCAAGAACCCCTACGGGTTGATCGACGCCTTCCGCCGGGCGTTCCGACCGAGCGAGCCGGTCGATCTGATCATCAAAGTGTCGCGTGGCTCGAAGCTGCCCGAGGAGTTCGAGAAGCTCGCGGCGCACTGCGCGGCGGCCGGGGTGCAGCTGCGGAACGAAGTATTGCCGCGCGGGGACTTGCTGGCGCTGATGAACGCCTGCGATTGCTACGTCTCGCTGCACCGCTCGGAAGGCCTCGGATTGGGAATGGCCGAGACGATGCTCATGGGCAAGCCGGTGATCGCAACCGGCTATTCGGGCAACCTCGACTTCATGACCCCCGAAACGAGCTACCTCGTGCGGTACGAGCGCCGCGCCTCGGAGGTCGATCACCCCCCCTACCCCAAGGGGGCAGTCTGGGCCGAACCGGATCTCGACCACGCCGCGGAATTGATGCGCTTCGTGTTCGAGCACCCGGCCGAAGCCGCCGCCACCGGCGCCCGGGCCAAGGTCGAACTGGAACGATTGCTCTCGATGACGGCCTACGCGGATCGGGTCGGCGAACGATTGCGGAGCGCGGAGTGCGGACTGCGGAATTGAAGAATCCCTTCTCTGTTCTTCACTCCGAATTCCGAATTCCGCACTCCGCACTTCAAATCACCCCACGTACACATCTTTGCTGGTGCCCTGCCAGTTGGCGGCGAACTCGTCGATGATCTGGCCCGTCGCCGAGTTGTAGAACCGCACTACGGCCCGTTGGCCGCGACCGCCGACGCTGAGCAACTCCTCCCGGCCGTCCCCGTCCAAGTCGAGCGAGGCCACTTGGATCCCCGTCAATAAGCTGGTGTCGAAAGCGTAGAAACTCGCGCTGAGTTGGTACTGGTTCGACCGCAGCGCGGCCCCGCTGTAGACGACGATGTGCGGCGGCGTCCCCGGCCCGGATCCCGCGATGACATCCGCGAAGCCGTCGCCGTCGGTATCGCCGATGGCGATCGATACCGAGCCTTGATACCCCGGCGCGAAGGCGTAGAAGTCGCCGACGAGAGACGCCGAGCCGCCGGTGCGGATCGACCGACCATCCCGCACCGTGATGTGCGAACCGCCCGCCCCGGCCGCGATGACCAAATCGGGCGTGCCGTCGCCGTCGATGTCCCCGGCCGCGACCTGCGTCCCGCCGAGGAAGCCGGCTTTGAACGCGAAGAACGACGCCATCTCGAGGTTCGGATTCGCCCCCGATAAAACGCGGACGTGCGGCCCGCCACTGGCCCCGGCGCTGACGACGATGTCCTGTCGGCCGTCGCGGTCGAAGTCGGCGAGGCCCACGAACACTCCGCCGCGGAAGCCCGGATCGAACGCGAAGAACGATTGGACGATCTGCCCGGTGTTCCCGTCATACACGACGACGCGCGGGCCGGCCCCCGGCCCCGCCGCCGCGACGATGTCTTGGACGCCGTCGCCGGTGACATCCCCCACGGCCACGCGCGTCCCGCCGGCGAAGCCGTTGAACGGATCGAGCCGGTAGCGTTCGCCGCCCGTGGTGATGTCGAAGACGCGGATGTATTGCTCGTCGGCGGTGGCGAAGAACTGGCTCGGCCGCGCCGGATTCACGCTGCCGAGAAGCCCGTAGTTCGGCGAAGTCCGCAACCCGGTGACGACGTTCACCGCCGTCGTACTGCTGAGGAACTCGACCTTGCTGGCGATCACGGGTACGACTGTCGAGTCGCTGCCGGGGGGCGGCGGTGTCAGCGGATCTTGGAAGCCGGGGATGACGACTTCGCCGAATAGGTACGCCGTGGCGTTCTGATTCGCCCGCAGCACGATGGTTTGGATCACGTCCGGCGGGGCCAGTGCGCCGCCGTTGGTGCCGGGTCGATTGCCGCTTTGCGCGTAGCCGGCGGGTTGCGTTTCCGTCAGAGTGTACGTGCCCGGCCGCAGCAGCGTGAAGCTGTAGAAACCGTTGGCGTCGGTCCGCACCGTGCGAGTCACGGGGACGCCGCGGTCGGTCGTCCCGGTGAGTGTGATGAGTACGCCGGGGATGCCGGGCTCGAACGGATCGCGCGTCCGGCTGCGGTCGATGTCGTGGTAGACCGTGCCCGAGATCGACGAGGGCTGGAACTCGCCGAAGGTGTACGCCGTGAGATCGGCGCCGGGGGTCAGCGGGATATCGCGCGGATCACATCGACATCGGGAGTCGGCACGGTGCCGCCACCGGTACCCGCGCGGTCGATGCCGTCTTGGTAGTTGGCCGGTTGCGTCTCCGTCAGCGTGTAGGTCCCCGCCGGCAGATTCTCGAAGATATAGCTTCCCGTGTTGGTCGTCGTGGTGGTGGCCGCGATCGGGTTGCCGTCGTTGTCGGTGCCCGTGAGCACGACGGTCACGCCGGGGATGCCGAGCTCGAAGGCCTGTTGGAGGCCATCGTTGGTTTCGTCGTCGAAGACGATCCCG
>JANOSQ010001040.1:0-5073 GCA_031415915.1 Fimbriiglobus sp.
TGCCCGCCAAAGCGTTCGCCGATGTGATTCTCCCCGCCGTCGCCGAGGCGAAGCCCATCGTCGCCTACAGCGTCAAATCGAACGGCAACCTCAGCCTCTGCAAGCTCATGGCCGAACACGGCAGCGGGTTCGACGTCACCAGCGGCGGCGAACTCTACCGGGCACTCCAGGCCGGCAGCAAAGGGGCCAAGATCGTCTTCGCCGGCGTCGGCAAGACCGACGCCGAGATGAAGTACGGCCTCGAAAACGGCGTCTTCCTGTTCAACGTCGAGAGTGAAGCCGAGCTTCTCGCCCTTGGCGAAGTCGCGAAGTCGATGGGCGTGAAGGCACCGGTCGCGCTCCGCGTGAACCCCGACCTTCCGCCGAAAACGCACGCCAAGACGGACACCTCCGTGAAAGGCGTGAAGTTCGGGCTGGACATCGAAACGGTGCTCGAAGTCGCGGCCGGGGTCGTCGGGCACAAAGGGTTGGAAGTCGCCGGGATCCACATGCACCTCGGGTCGCCGATTCTGAAAGCCGAACCCTACGAGCAGGGGTGCACGAAGGGGGTGAAGTTGATCGAAGCCCTGCGGAAACAGGGGCATCCGATCTCGGTGCTGAACATGGGCGGCGGCTTCGGCATCAACTACCGCCAGCAAGAAGCCCTGCCCGCCAAAGCGTTCGCCGATGTGATTCTCCCCGCCGTCGCCGAGGCGAAATGCCAGCTCGTGCTCGAACCGGGGCGGTTCATCGTCGGCAACGCCGGGATTCTGCTCAGCCGGGTCGTGTTCAACAAGGAGACCGGCGGGAAGCGGTACATCATCCAAGACGCGGCGATGAACGACCTCATCCGGCCGACGCTGTACGACAGCTTCCACCGCATTTGGCCGGTTCACCCCGGCGCCGAAGTACCCGAGTGCCCGACCGATTTCGAAGCGGCGATCCCCGGCACCGTGGAGCAGGACGTCGTCGGCCCCGTCTGCGAATCGGGGGACTATTTGGCGAAGAAGCGGAATCTGCCGGCCGTGAAGCGCGGCGATTTGCTGGCGACCTTCAGCGCCGGGGCGTATGGGATGTCGATGGCTTCGAACTACAATGCCCGCCGCCGCGCGGCCGAAGTGCTCGTCACATCTGGCACATACCGATTGATCCGACGCCGGGAGACGTACGAAGACCTCGTGGCGTGCGAAGAGGATTGCTTAAAGTAGCCGAGGGGCGCACAATGCAGACGCCTCGCCGCGCGCCCGTTCGGGCCGTGCGGCTCCGTATCATGGGGCGTTTGCTTGCCGGTTCGACGGAGGATGCGCCCTTGTTCCGAAACCATCTCGCCCGCGCCGCGTTGCCCTTGCTGGTGCTGGCCTTCTCGGCCGCAGCCGTCTCCGCGCAACCCCTCAACACCAATTCCAAGGGGTTCGACGCCTTCAAAGAGGCCCGCGACCTCATGCAGCGCGGCAAGTTCGACTTGGCCGCCGAGCAATTGAAGGCGTTCCTCGCGGCCCCGGCGACCGACGCCGACTACCTGTTGATCCAGTCGAAGTTCGGCAACTCCGTCTTCTTGCAACTGCGGAACGTGCTCCGTTGGAACGACAACGACGGCGCGGAAAAGGACGCCCGCGCCACCGCCGAAGAGATCATCAAGAAGTCGGAAGCCGTGGCCAAAGCCGTCGGCCGCGACCCGGTGCGGATTCAAACGCACGTCCGCAATCTCGCTGGTTCCCGCGAGGATCGCCTCTACGCCCAGATGCAGTTGAAACTCGCCGGCGACGCCGTGGTGCCCGTAATGGTCGAACTCCTGCGCTCGACCAACGACGCCCCCTTGCGATCCGCGATCCTCACGCAAGTTCCGAAACTGATTGCGGACACCGTCCCCGGCTTTCTGGCCGCGCTCGAAGGGCTGCCCAACGACATCAAGGCGCCGATGCTCGACGCCTTGGCCAGCCGCCCGGACATCCTCGGCCTCGTCAACAACGCCGAGACCGACTTCACACCTTACCTCTGGTACTACGCCGGCCTGCCGGGGGACACCGCATCGACGGTGCGGACGACGAGCCTGACCTTGCTGAACTCGCTGACCGGCGACACCGCGGCGAAGAAGAAGCCCGAAGCCGAATTGACCCGGTTGGCCCAGCCGTTCATCGCGCGCACGGCCGGGTTCCGCACCCTCGACAAAGTGGCCAACAAGGTGAAGGTTTACACCTGGAACGCCGAAGCGCTGCTCGTGAAGGTCGACGAGATTACGCCCGGCCAAGCCGAGGAATACTACGGCTTGAAGTACCTCCGCTGGGCCATCGAACGCAACTCGACCTACGAGCCGGCCCAATTGGCTTTCGTCGCGCTCGCCACCGAGCGGGCGGTCGAACGGGCCAAGTTCGGCGAACTCAGCAAGAGCGAACCGGGCGTCTACCAACTCCTCTCCGCGGCCCCCGCGGGGATGTTGAACCACCTGCTCCAAAATGCCCTCGGTGATAAGCGGACCGCCTTGGTCTTGGGGTTGCTCCAAGCGATCGGCGACCGCGCCCAGAAAGAACCGCTCGCGGCGTCGGACAAAGCCCGACCGTCGCCGGCGGTGCAAGCGTTGACCTACCCCGACCCGCGCGTGCAATTCGCGGCCGCGCTCGCCTTGCTCCGTTCCCCCGGCCCCGCGACCCACGGCCAATCGACGCGGATCATCGATATTCTCAAGCGGGCACTCATCGCCGATGCCGACGGGGCCAACGCCGGGAAACTCGGCCGGGCGATCATCGTGGACCCGAGCGTCCAACGTGGCGAAAAACTCGCCGCCACCTTCCGCGACGCCGGCTATGCGGCCGAGCGCTTCGGCACCGGCCGGCAACTCATGCGTCGCCTCGCCCAAGCCAGCGACTACGATTACATCGTCGTCGATCGCCACGTCGTCGATCCGCTCCTCAACGACCTGCTCGCCCAAGTCGCGGCGGACGCCAACGCGGCCCGCCGGCCGGTTCTATTGGTCGCGTCCACCGATGCGGTGAAGCCGGTGCCGTTCGAGCACCTGCTGCTCCGGTTGGCCCTCTTGATCGCCGCGACCGAGACGGAAGATGTGAAGGTGCCCGAGCCGTTCGTGAAGGATCCGAACCGGCCGCTCGACGACCCGGAAAAGCTCAAACTCGACACCGTCGAACGGCGCGACAACAAGATCGGCGACTTGGCGGGGTACCGCAGCAAACGGATGCTCCGGCTGATCGACGCCGCGGACATTCCGACGTCCACCGAATTGGCCACGCGGATCGAGTTGCGGGTCGCCCAACTCACCTACGCGATTCTCGTCGCCGAGTACAAAGCGACCATCACGTCGGCCCCCCGGACGGTCGGGCAAGCCAAGACGACGAGCGGCATCGTGCAAAATCGGAAGGAACTCGACCGCGCCGCGAGCCTCGTGAAGGACACCGAGAAATTGATCACGTTGATGGAGCGGCTCGAATCGACGATGAACGACTCGCAGAAGAAGAAATTCGAAGACTTCCGCGAACGGGTTCAACCCGACGACCTCGGTTTGGAGTTCGACACGTCGCGCGATCTCGAACTCGAAGCCAGCCTCCAGAAGCAGTTCCGGTCGCAGTCCACTGTCCGCATCATCGCCGAGCCGTACTCCACCATCAACTTGACGCTCGACCTCCAAGCCGGCGGCGATCCGGCCGCCCAGCCCCGCGATGCCGCGGAAAAGAAGGCCACGGCCAAACAAGCCGCCGAGTGGCTCCGCAAACTCGCCCTGGAAGAAATTCCCGGGTTCGACATCAAGCCCGCGGAACCGGAGTTCCGCAAAGCCTTGGCCGATGACGAACTCGCAACCGACGCGGCCGAGTGCCTCGCCCGCATTGGTACCGGAACCGCCCAGCAAGCCCTCGTGAACTTGGCGCTGCAGCCCGATCGACCGCTCCCGATTCGATTGAAGGCGACCGACGCGGCCATCCGGCACGTTCAGACTTTCGGCAAGCTCACGACCGAGACCCTAGCCGCGCAAGCGGCGATGGTCGCCGGGGCGGAAGCCGACGCCGCGCTGAAGGCCAAACTCGGCGTCTTGGCCCGCCTGATCGCCACGACGCCCCCCGATTTTGGGGCGATCATCCAGAGATTCCCGGTCGTCGTGCCGCAACCCCCGGTCAAGCCGGCGGTTCCGCCCGTCGAGCCCAAAGATCCCAAGAATTGACGGCGCAAGTTCCGCGGTGCGAACGCGTCCCCCTCGAAACGGGTCACGATCCTCCGCGGAATTCGCCATGAACACCCCCAAACAACCGACGCTCGCCGAACTGACCAGCCGGGCTATGACCGCCCGGGCCACGCGGCCGGTTTCCGACGAAATCGCGGGCGATGTCGAACCCCACGAAGTGCTGTCCGGAATCCGCGTCGATTCCCAAGCGGCTTGGGCCGATTCCCAGCTCGCCGGCCAACTCCTCGGCACCGCGACCGAAATCCCGACCCAACCCGCCGATTGGGCGACATTCGTCGGTTCCAGTTCCCCCCGATTGGGTATTCCTCTGGCCGTCGGGCAGTTCCCGCAACGCTTGCGGGACGTGTCTGGCCTCTTCGCGGCGAAACTCGTCGAAACCGGCTCCCCGTCGATCGAGGCAACGGCGGTCGAAGGCGATCTCAATCAACAAGCCGCGAACCTCTGGTTGGCCGGCCGAAGTGATGCGGCCTTGGCGATGTGGCAAAACCTCCCCGCCGGCCCGGTCGCTTCGTTCAACATCGGTATGGCCCTGCTCATGCTCGGCCGGACGAAATCCGCCGTACCGCATCTTGCCTCCGCGGCGGAATCGCTACCGCAAACCTCGGTCTGGCAACACCTTGCGGCACTTTATCTGACTGTGGCTCGGCTGCGAATGTGACTCGTGCCATTCGTTTGAAAGCACCGCTGGACGAATCCATTCCCGCGTGCCACGACACGTTAAAAAACGTGTCGCCACAACGCAGAGCCATCGGTTTTTCGTCCTGTTCAGTCGTTCCGGTCGGCCGGAACTCCGAAATGCCGATTCCACGCGTCGACGCAAGTCCTTGCTGCGCATGGTCTGTTCAGTGATTTGGAAACGAGTTCAGCGTTTGGCAACGAGTTCACGCGAGGGTGTGCGTGTTCTCGCT
>JANOSQ010001041.1:0-5092 GCA_031415915.1 Fimbriiglobus sp.
TCGCACTGTGGGATATCAAAGGCAAAGTCGCCAACACACCCGTGTACCAACTCCTCGGGGGCTACCGGACGAAGCTGAAGGCGATCGTTTCCGACACGGCCACACCGGTACTTGGCAACAAGCAGGCGATCAAGGACACTCTCGCCGCGCTCGACTTGGGTGCCGCGGGCGTGCAGATCGAAGTCGGCACCGACGACCCGGAACTCGACGCGGAGCGGTTGCGAACCCTCCGCGAAGGCATCCCCGACGGGGCGTGGTTCGAAGTGTCCGCGTGCGGACGGTACGACTTCGCCAGCGCCGCTTGGATGGGCACCCTCGGCACCGAGGAATTCGGCCTCGACGGCTTCGGCGATCCGCTCCGCCCCGACGACTCGGGCAATCTGAACCGCCTGATCGACCGCCTCGATGTCGGCCTGTCCGTCGGCGCGTACTTCGACCGCCCCGCCGAATTCCTGCGCGTCATCGACCAAGGTGGAATCTCGGCCGTGCGGATCGATCCGCTGCGATTGGGAGGAATCACACCGGCCCGGAAGATCGCCGCTGCGGCGGAGCTCAAGCAAATCGCGATTTGCCCGGTGCGGCTCCCCGAAATCGGCACACACCTCTCCGCCGGGGTCGTACTCGGTCGCATGTGCGAAACCGTCGATTGGTTCCGGCCCCTCTTCGACGGCGGCCCGCAATTCGAGAACGGTCAGCTCGTCGTCGCCGGCGGCCCGGGACTGGGGATCGCTTTGAGTGAAGCGAACGCCGCGAAGTGGCGGGTGTGATTGGTTGTCGGCCCGTAGAATAGGGGTTACCGACAACCCCGGGGGAGAACGACCATGGGCGAGATTCGCGTGAAGGTGAAGTTGACGAACTCCCACGACGACACCAAGTCCCGCGCCGGCGAGATGCCCAAAAGCGATATCCGCGTTTACGAAGCCGATGCCATGGTCGATACCGGAGCCGTTCGTTCGGTGATCCCGGCCCACGTGCTGGAAAAACTCGGCGTCGGCATCCGCGGAACGCGAGTCGCCGAATACGCCGATGGTCGAAAAGAATCCGTCGGGATGTCCGAAGGGATCATCTTCGATGTGATGGGCCGCGACACGCTCGAAGAAGCCCTGATACTCGGCGATGAAGTCCTGATCGGTCAGACCGTCCTCGAAAAACTCGACCTGTTGGCCGATTGCGCCAATCGCCGGTTGCTCCCGAATCCCGCCCACCCCGATCAACCCGTTTCCAAAGTGAAGTAACCGGAGAATACCCAGATGGCCAGCGATCCCGAAGCCCGCGTCGCCGAACTGAAGCTCGCCCTGCCGCCGGCGCCGAAAGCCGTAGCCGTGTACAAGACGGCCATCCAAGTCGGCAACTTGCTCTTCGTCTCGGGCCACGGCCCGTACAAGGCGGACAAGTCGCTCATCACCGGCCGGCTCGGCCAAGACATGACCATCGATCAGGGCAAAGAAGCGGCCCGCCAAACGGGTCTGGCGATCCTCGCAACGGTCCGCGATACGCTCGGCTCGCTGAACAAGATCAAGCGGCTCGTCAAGAGCTTCGGGATGGTCAACTGCACCGACGATTTCGCCGATCAGCCCAAGGTCATCAACGGCTACTCGGAACTGATGAAAGAAGTCTTCGGCGACGACGCGGGTGTCGGTGCCCGCAGCGCCGTGGGCCACAATTCGCTCCCCGGCAACATCGCCGTCGAGATCGAATGTATTTTCGAAGTGGCGTAACGGAACGAGGCGACCCATTCGGGTCGCCTCGTCGGTTGAATGACAGCGTTCTCACCGCGCGGTCGGCGCGTACCATTCGCTCATCGCGTCGGCCATTTCGGGCACCGTCATCCCCTCGGTCAGGTAGCCCGCCGCACCCGCGAACAGTGCGAAGCGCTCCGATTCTTCATCGGCGGGCCCGACGAGCCAAACCCGCGTTTTGGGCAAGGCCGCGACGAGCTTGGCGCAGGTGAGAAATCCGCTCTCGGCAAACTGGCTCACGGGCAAGACCACCACGGCCGCCCGGCAGCGTTCGGCCGTGACACGGGTTTCTCCCGCGCCGTTCGCCGCGCTGACGCGCCAGCCCATTTGCCGGAAAGCGTGCTCGAGCTGCAAAGCCCGCGTGCCGGTCAACGCGACGATGATCTTCGGCATCTTCTTGCGATCCATCTCCAAAATCATTCCTTTCGAGCCCCATACCGGGCGACTTTGTTCATTCGTACCCATAGCGTGCACCATCCTCCTGAACATAGCTACCGTCAATCGACACGAGTCGTTGCTAGAAGTTCGCCGGTTCCACCCGAAACTTGCGCGGCCGTCCGAAAAAACGGCACGATCACGCTCCAATTCCCGAAATTGCCAAGCCTGCCCCACTGCGAGTGAACGCTGTAACCGCTGACTGGGACGCACCATGCGACGTAGGATCAAATCGTGCGTGCGATTGGCAGAGGGGAGATTAGAGTCCACCGCTCCGAATGTCGAGGTCGGTTGCGGTGGCGTGTCGGCGGGAGGATTGAGCGAGCATGAGGCTATTGTAGCAGCTTCATCACTTCGGCAATGCTTCAAACCAACTCCGCCAAGTCGCGGCCGCTTTGGCCTTGGCATCGCCGTCCGCCCCGGCCGGCGGACCGAAGTCCGTTTGGCTGATCGACTTCAACGAGGCTTTGGCGGCCCGGACGACGATCTCGGACGGGTCGGTGATCCGCTCGATCAGGGCGGGGATGAGGAGCTTGTCTTCGCGCATACCCGCGGCGAGGCTGGCGGCGCGACGGAGTTCGATCTCGGGGTCGGCGAGCATTTCGCGGAGCGTCTTCGCGGTCATCCGGGTGAGGCGCTCCGCGAGGGCGTCGCGGGCTTGCTGCTTCCGTTCCGCTTCCAAGCGGTTGCAGCCGAGCACCAAGCCGCGGGTCCAGCGCGTGCCTTTTCCATCGCGGGCTTCGTCGAGCTTGGCCTGCCAAGCAGCGTCGGCCGCCGAGGTCAAACCGGTCGCGATCTTTTCGATCTCGGCTTCGTCGTTCGGGGCCAGCACGACCGGCAAGGTGAATCCGGGCCCGACCGTTTTCGGGTCGGGCTTCGTTTCGGTTTTGCCCTCTTTCGGGGGCGGTGCGAACAGGGCCGGGGTGGCGCCCGCACCGGCGCGGAGTTCCGTTTTGCCGGGGTCGCGGACTTTGCTTTTGTTCGAGAGATCGCGCACCGAATTCGACTTGGTGAGGAACAAGAGCGCGAAGGAAGTGTTGACGATCGGGCCGTACTGGGCGTCGTCCCAACTGCCGTTCGCCGCTTGCGATGGCAGCAAGTAACCGCAGCCCCATTCGTACCAGTCGACTCCGCCGATGGTTTCCAAGCCGTAGGCCATAGCGACGCGTTCGACCGACCAGATCAAGTAATAGGCGTTGCCCGAACCGACGAAGTTTTGCAAGCCGGCGACGCCCACTCCGCCGCCGACGCCGGGGCGGGTACCGCCGAGGAATATGCCCAAGGAACTCAGCGCCGCTTCGGCCGGTTTCCCGCCGACGACGGGCTTCGCCGGTTTGTTCTTCGGGTTGTTGAAAGGATCGTCCTCGGCCGGTTTGGGCGCGTCGCCCGGTTTCTCTTTTTTGGCGTCCGCGACCAACGTGTTTCGGGCGCCCGCACCGACGGCCAAGCCGAGCAAGCCGGCGCAGGTCATCGACGGTGTCGAGCCCGTGATGCCGTACAACAGCGGGCTGTAACTCCAGCCCGCATCTTGCCGGCTCTGGCTCTGGAGGAATCGGGCTTCGACCGAGGCGAACGCGTCGTTGACGGGTACGCCGTGCCGGGATGCGACCCAGAGTGCGATCAAGCCGAACTGCGTGTTGGAGTTGTCGCTGCCTTGTGCCGAACGGCCGCGGGCCCGCAAAGTCTGTTGGACGTTGACGAGCAAGCGGGCGTTGTCGGGGTGGATCTTCAGATTCGCGATCACCGCCGGGGTTTGGCCAGCACCCGGCTTCAGAAAGCCATCGTCCGGTTTTTTCGGGGCATCGGGTAGTTTCTCCGCCGGTTTCCCCACGAGATCGTTCTTGCTGAGTACGCCCGCCAGCCGGACGAGTTCTTGCGGCGTCACGGCGTCCCACGTGCTGTAGCTCCAGCCGCCGCCCGCGGTCATGCCCGCGTAGAGGCGAATCCCCAAGTGTTGCAGAACGCCTTCGTCGCTTTTATCGCCGGTCTTCTCGGCCAGTTTGTCGAAAAAGAGGACGCAGAGCGCGACGGCGTAGGTTTCGGTTTGGGCCAACGCTTGGGCTCGAATCCCTTTGATGATCGAGGACAATCCGGGGCTGTCCGCTTTGATGCCCGCTTCGAGCAAAGCGATGCCGGCCAACGCGTCGCCGCCGAGTTTGTGGGAGTCCGCATTGGGGTTACCCCCTTTGGCGTACTGGGTTTCGAGAAACTCGGCCCCGCGCTTGACGGCGTCGCCGGCCTTCGTTTCATCGGCGCCCCGACCGGGCTGGCAGATGAGAATCGCGACCGTCGAAGCCAAGAGGCGACCGAGTGGGCGAATCGCAAACATGGGTCTACCTCGGGAGTCCAGTTCACTTTACTTTACCAGAACTTCGACCGGGACGCAGTGGTTGATTTTATACGTCCGGCGATCGGGATCGCGGGTCGCGGGTTGCCGGTTGCCCCGGTCGTCGGTGCAGCGCACCAGTAACGCCGCCGGGCCGGAGGCCGCCGGTGTCCATGCGTATTCCCAGAACGCCCAAGCCAAGGCGTCGGGCTGATCTTGAACCTTGGTTTCGTTCCAAGTCTTCCCGCCGTCCGCGCTGAACTCGACCTTCCCGACCTTCCGTTCCCCGGCCCACGCGGCACCGTGGACGCGGTACGCCTTCCCGGCCGCGACCACTTCGCCCGCCGAGGGTTTGGCGATCACCGCTTTGGGGTCGATCGACGCGACCGGTACCAAATGTGCCAAGCCGCCGTCGCGGCGCTCGAAGTAACTGTAGTCCAAGGTTTGCCAAAAGCCCCGGTACGGTTTGTCCGTGACGATGATCCGCGACAGCCACTTGACACTGGCCATGCCGTACCAGCCGCCGATGACGGCCCGCAGCGGAAAGCCGTGCGAAGGGGGCAAGGCTTCGCCGTTGAGTTGGTGGGCGAGC
>JANOSQ010001042.1:0-1568 GCA_031415915.1 Fimbriiglobus sp.
CCCTTCTCGGCGTCGCGCAGGAGCTTCTTCCAGCGCGGTTCTTCGTCGTGCAGTCGCTGCCGAAGTTCGGACTCCGGAAGGTGGAGTTCGTCGGCCGTGTGTTTCCAGCTCGCCCCGCCGGCGCGGTGTTCGGCGGCGAGGAGGAGGGTGTCGTCCAGTCGTTGGGGAACCGGTGCGACCATGGGGGGACCCTCATGGTGTGTGAATGTGCGTTCAAGTGAACAAGAGGTTATGCACTCCCGAATTCGGATGTCAAATGATTCGGGAAAAAAGTCGCGGATTATTCTGGAAGCGTCGGCCCGGTGCGGATACGATCGTGGTGGTTGCGTGCGGGAGGGCCATCCGCGTCGGCAATTGGACGCCCAGCCGATCAATTCGACGTAACGGCTAGACCCGCGCAAGCGTTGGCGCGAGCCCGCCGAAGTGGCGGATCCGAATTAGACAGAACCGCCCGACGGATTAGACAGAATTAATTCTGTCCACTTCCTAGTTCGGCGGCGGTAGTCTCGCCCAGGGAGCTCGCCCACGAAGCCGACGCCGTTGCTGCGTACGTGGTACGTTCCGGCTCACAAGGACCGTCCATGCCCGATCGCCGGCTCAATGCCGCTTCACCGACCATCGACTTTCCGGCAGATGTGGCTGCCAGGCGAGATGGCGGAACCGCGCCGCTTGCTGCTCCGCCAGGTTACGAGTTGCTAGAAGAGGTTGGACACGGCGGGATGGGTGTCGTCTATCGTGCCCGGGAAATCGCCTTCGACCGCGATGTCGCGGTCAAGTTTCTCCAGGGCCGCTTCCAGGCCGATTCACCTGCCGCCCGGCGGTTCCTCGATGAAGCCCGCATCACCGGCCAACTCCAGCACCCGGCAATCCCGCCCGTCCACCACATCGGCACCCTGCCCGACGGCCGGCCGTTCCTGGCGATGAAACTCATCCGGGGCGAGACGCTCGCGGACCTGCTGGCGAAGGAGCCCACGCACCGCGGCCAGTTCGTCCCGGTGTTCGCGCAGGTCTGTCAGGCGGTCGCCTACGCCCATTCCTGCAAGGTCATCCACCGCGACCTCAAGCCCGCCAACGTCATGGTCGGGGCATTCGGCGAAGTGCAGGTCATGGACTGGGGGCTCGCCAAGGAACTCGGACAACCGCCGCGGAGCGAACCGACCGAGGCCGAGAAACCACCCGGGCCGCTGGACAGTTCCGACCCGGACGCAACCACCGATCAGCGACCCGCCGACACGGACAGCCTGACGGTCGCGGGGCAGTCGATGGGCACGCCCGCGTACATGCCGCCGGAGCAGGCGCGCGGGCAACTCGACCGGATCGATTGCCGGGCGGACGTGTTCGCTCTCGGCGGCATCCTCTGTGCGATCCTGGCCGGGCGGCCTCCCTATACGGGCAAGAGTGTCGCTGAGGTGCTGGGGAAGGCACTGACCGCGGAATTGGGTGAGGCCATGGCAGGACTCGACTCCTGCGGCGCGGATGCGGAACTGTGGAGTTGTGCAAGCGCTGCCTGGCGGCGGATTGCGATGGCCGGCCGCGGGATGCGGGGGAGGTGGCGCGGGCGGTGACGG
>JANOSQ010001043.1:0-1552 GCA_031415915.1 Fimbriiglobus sp.
CATCATCGTCTTGTGGATGTACTACTGCGCATCACTGCTTCTGCTGTGCTGCCATGGCGTCAAGGTGGCCCAGCGGCGTCTGACCGTCGGCCCACGCTGGCCCAAAGACGGCAAGCTGTTCCTGGTCCGCTGACGGCGATCCGAAGCCGAAGCGGAACGGTCCATCCCCCCTGGCGTCGTGCGGCAGGGTCGGACCGTTACGCTTCGCGATAAGCGACCGATAACACAAAAGAAAACGGCGCCTCGCGGCGCCGCTCTCGTCTCGACCATGATAGTGGATTCGGAGCTCAGGGCTTGCGGGCCACCACGGAGCCCGTGGACACCTGCGGCCCACCATTGCTCTGCTGCCCGTTTCCCGGCGGCCCGTTCCCCTGCGGGGCGCTGCTGGTCGGCGGCTGGGCCGAAGCCATGGGCGACTGGACCGAAGACGGCGGCGGCGTGGCCTGCGACGACGGCGTGACCGCGTTGGTCGGCGGCGGCGGCGGTGGCTGCGAGCCAGGAACCGGGCCGGTCGGGAAGCCGGGGCGGCGGGCCGGGGCCTTGCCCGGGGCCACGATCATGAACATCTGCTTGCCTTCCATGCGGGGCGGCAGCTCGACCTGGGCGATGTCCGAAATGATCTCGGCCACGCGCTTCAGGATGTCTTGACCGATCTCGGGGTGAACGATTTCGCGTCCACGGAACATGATGGTCACGCGCGCTTTGTTGCCATCCGACAAGAACTCGCGGAGGTGGCGCACCTTGGTGTCGAAGTCGTGGATGCCGGTCTTGGGCCGGAACTTGACCTCTTTGACCTCGACGACGGTCTGCTTCTTCTTGAGCTCCGACGCCTTGCGCTTCTGCTCGTACTTGAACTTGCCGTAGTCCATGATCTTGCAGACCGGTGGCCGGGCCATCGGCTGCACTTCCACGAGATCAAGACCCTTCTCTTCGGCGCGCTTGAGCGCGTCGTCGGTGGCGAGGATGCCGAGCTGCGAGCCGTCGTCGGCGATGACGCGGACTTCGCGGACGCGGATGCGGCGGTTGACGCGGGGCTCGGTCTGGCGATCGTCGCGACCGCGGGGACCACCGGGTCCGCCACCGCCACCACCGGGTCCGCCACCACCGCCACCACCGAAGGGCGGGCCGCCGCCGGGACCGCTGGGGCCACCGCCGGGGGGACCACCGAAGCCTGGACGCGGGGGACCCATGCCGGGACCTCCCATCGGGCGCGGGGCGCCGAACGGAGGCGGACGGGGCGGCCCCGACGACGGCCCCGCCGGGTTGTGCCCCGCTGGGTTGTTGCCGGGAGCGCCAGGAGGAGGAGGGCCAGAATCGCGGTACGCCAGAACAGTTCTCCACGGTGCGGGTCAATGCGCCCGCTTCAAATGTTGCAACCGGGCATGTGCCGGCTCAGGCCCCCGCACGCAACCCTGAATTCCTGCAATTCCAGGCCGAAAAAGCCGCCGCTGCCGACGACGTCGTTGGCCTCAGCGGACCTCAGGCGCCCGCTGGCCCCGGCGCGATCCCCGACTCGACGATGCGGATCGGCTCGGCCAACGCGAACTCGACG
>JANOSQ010001044.1:0-2100 GCA_031415915.1 Fimbriiglobus sp.
TCGAGCAGGGCGAACTCGGTACCGCCGTCGATCAGGTAGATGTTCACGCCGAGCGGTTTGCCGGCCGCGACGTTCAGCTCGATGACGTTCGGGGCGAGGTACTTCCGCAACTGCATGGTGGTTCCGCCGCGGAGACGTGGGGTCGTGGGGGTATTTTACGGAACCGCGCGGCGGTTCCGGACAATCGTGCGGGGAAACCGGCCGATCGGGCGACGCCCCTGCGCCGCGTGCCGGGCTTCGCTACAATACCGGCCGACCCGTTCCGAACCCCGGCGCCCGACCCGCATGACCGACCCCTTCGATTTGCGCGCCGCGGGCATCCCGTCTGCCGGGCCGCTGCACCGCAACCTCACCCCGGCCGGACTGGTCGAAGCCGCCGTGCGCCGCGGCGAGGGCGTCCTCACCGACGCGGGGGCCTTCGCCGCCTTCACCGGCGCCCGCACCGGCCGTTCGCCCAAGGACAAGTTCCTCGTCCGCGAAGCCTCTGTCGAGCCGCACATCAACTGGGGGCCGGTGAATCAGCCGATGACCCCGGCGGTGTTCGCCCGCCTCGCCGACTTGGTACGCGCCTACCTTCAAAACCGCGAACTCTTCGTTTTCGATGGCCACGCCGCGGCCGATCCGAAGCACCGCATCAACCTCCGCGTCGTCTCCGAAAAAGCTTGGCACAACCTCTTCGCGCGCTGCTTGTTCATCCGACCGAAACCCGAGGACCTGCCGAACTTCCAACCCGAGTGGACGATCCTGCACGCGCCGAACTTCCACCCCGACCCCGACCGCGATGGCGTCCGCTCCGAAGTCGTCGTCGCCATCAGCTTCGAGCAGAAGTTGGTCATCGCCGCGGGGGCGGGCTACGCCGGGGAAGTGAAGAAGTCGATCTTCACCATCTTGAACTACCTGCTGCCGAGGAAGGGCGTGCTGAGCATGCACTGCTCGGCGAACGTCGGCGCCGCCGGGGACGTGGCCCTCTTCTTCGGCCTCAGCGGCACCGGGAAAACGACGCTCAGCGCCGACCCCGAACGCCGGCTCATCGGCGACGACGAACACGGCTGGGGCGACGACGGCGTCTTCAACATCGAAGGGGGCTGCTACGCCAAGACGATCCGATTGTCGAAGGCCGGGGAACCGCAGATTTGGGACGCCATCCGCTTCGGCAGTGTGCTGGAGAATGTGCCGGTCGACCCCGTGACCCGCGTCCCCGATTTCGACAGCGAACTCATCACCGAGAACACCCGCGCCGCCTACCCGATCGACTTCATCCCCAACTGCGAACTCTCCGGGATGGGCGGCCATCCGAAGACGATCTTCTTTCTCACCTGCGACGCCTTCGGGGTGCTGCCGCCGATCGCGAAGCTGGCGCCCGACCAAGCGATGCAGCACTTCCTGTGCGGCTACACGGCCAAGCTCGCCGGCACCGAAACCGGCATCACCCAGCCCGAGGCGACCTTCAGCACCTGCTTCGGAGCCCCGTTCATGCCGCTGCCGCCGAAGGTCTACGGCAACATGCTGAAGGAGAAGATGACGAAGCTGAACGTGCCGGTCTATTTGGTCAACACCGGCTGGAGCGGCGGCGGAGTCGGCGTCGGCAACCGGATGAAGTTGGCCTGGACCCGCGCGCTGCTGAAAGCCGCGATGACCGGCGGCTTCGACGGGGTGGAGTTCACCACGGAACCGAGCATGGGCCTCAGCGTGCCGACGAAGTGCGACGGCGTCCCGGACGAGGTGCTGCTGCCGCGCAATACGTGGAAGGATAAGGAAGCGTACGATGCGATGGCGCAGAAGCTGAAGGGGATGTTCGAAGCGGAAGCGAAGAAGTACGGGTGACGGAGCTAGCCGGCGAGCCGACCGTGTCAACGGTCGGGTGCCTTAGGGGAGAATTGAGGCGACGAATCTCGGCGCCAACCCGACCCTTGACAGGGTCGGCTCGCCCCGAACTACTGAGCGTGCCGTACGAGCCGGATGCATGAGCGACGGACGAGTTTTGCCGTACGAGCCGGACGCGTGAGCGACGGACCAATCCCATTTCGCAAAGGTCGCTGATTCGCTGGGCGTTCCGTCGCTGACGCGTCCGGCTCGTTGGGCACATGCGGTGAATCGTTG
>JANOSQ010001045.1:0-5938 GCA_031415915.1 Fimbriiglobus sp.
TCTCGAAGAAGGAGATGGAGCCGTACGAGGCGCGGATGGAGCGCTCGCCGTCGCTTCGCAAGTACGACATCACGATCAAGCCGTGCGGCAGGTGAATCAAGTGCTGCCGCTCGCCTTGCAGGGCGGGATTCGGGGGTTGGCGATGAACCCAGGGTTACGCCGAAGCGGCTCCACCCTGGGCTGACAGAACGGGCCTTACAGGCCCGCAGGACGAAACCCTATTGCGTTCTATTCACCTTCCTTTCCAGATTCGCGCGGCGGATTCCGAGCCGTCTCCGTTACCCTTGAGGTATGACCACTGTCGCCAGAGATTTGTTGCACGACGCGCGCACCGGCGACGGGGCGACCTTGGGCCGGTTGTTGGAGCAGTACCGCAATTATCTGCGCGTGCTGGCCCGCATCGAAATCGGGCGGAAGTTGCAGGGGAAGGTGGACGCGTCCGACTTGGTGCAGGAAGTGTTCCTCGACGCCCACCGTTACTTCCCGCAATTCCGGGGGACGGCAGAACCGCAATTCGTGCAATGGCTCCGCGAGATTCTCGCCGGGACGTTGGCGAATCAAGTTCGGCTCTACTTCGGCACGCAAGCCCGCGACCTCCGCATGGAACGTTCCATCGTCGCGGATCTCGATCGGTCGACGGTGGCGCTCGCGGGGATCGCCGTCGATCCGCATTCGTCGCCCAGCGAACAGGTGATGCGCGGGGAGCAGAGTTTGCAAGTGGCGGAAGCGCTCAGCCACCTCCCGCCCGACTACCAGACGGTGATCGTGCTGCGGCATTTGGAAGGGCTGACCTTCCCGCAGATTTCCGAACGGATGGAACGCTCGGTGGACAGCGTGGAGAAACTCTGGCTCCGCGGTCTCACGCAACTCCGCAAGACGTTCGGGGGTGCCCTGTGAATTCGGCCCCCGATTTGCACGACGACCCTCGCTTGCTCACCGTGGCCCGCGAATACTTGGCCGCGCTGGAAGCGGGACAACGCCCGGATCGGGGGCGCTATTCGGCCGAGTTCCCCGACCTCGCCGAGGTGCTGGACAATTGCTTGGATGGAATCGAGTTGGCCCACGGGGCGGGTCAACTCTACCGGGCACCCGGCCCGCCGCCGCAACCGGAAACCCTCGGCGAGCCGCTGGGGGATTTCCGCATCGTCCGCGAGATCGGCCGCGGCGGCATGGGCGTCGTGTACGAAGCCCATCAGCTTTCGCTCGGTCGGCGGGTCGCATTGAAAGTGCTCCCCTTCGCCGCGGGGCTGGACACCAAGCAATTGCAGCGGTTCAAGACCGAAGCGCACGCGGCGGCGCAGTTGCACCACACGAACATCGTCCCCGTGTACGCGGTCGGTTGCGAGCGCGGAGTCCACTTCTACGCGATGCAGTTGATCGACGGCCAGCCCCTCGATGCCCTCATCCGAGACCGGCGCGGCGACAGCGGCGAGCCGCACGGGGAGACGACGGTCAACCTCAAGCTCGGCTCGACCCGGCGGAACTCCACCGATCCGGCGACCCCGTCGCGTTCGGGCTCGGCGCGGGAATCGCACCGCACCGCCGCTCGGCTCGCGGAGCAGGTGGCGATCGCACTCGAATACGCCCACGACAACGGCGTGGTACATCGGGACATCAAGCCGGCGAACTTGCTGCTCGATGGCAAAGGGAATATCTGGGTCACCGACTTCGGCTTGGCCCACGTCTCGGCCGATTTGGGCCAGACGCGCACGGGGGATGTCTTCGGCACGCTGCGCTACATGAGCCCGGAACAAGCCGCCGGCAAACGACTGCTCATCGACCACCGCACCGATGTCTATTCGCTCGGCGCGACGCTTTATGAACTGCTGACACTGGAGCCGATTTTCCCCGGCTCGGATCGCCAAGTGGTGCTCCACGCCCTGCTGCACGACGAGCCGAAATCGTTGAAGACGCACGATCGATCGATCCCCGTCGAGTTGGAAACGATCGTGTTGAAGGCGGTGTCGAAGTCTCCGTCGGAGCGGTACGCGAGCGCAGGGGAAATGGCCGCGGACTTGCGGCGCTTCCTCGAAGATCGGCCGATCGCCGCGCGCCGGCCGTCGTGGATCGACCGCTCGCGGAAGTGGATCCGCCGGCACCCGGCGTACTTCCAAGCGGCAATCGTGTTCTTGCTGTTCAGCGTGATCGTCCTCGGAGCGACCACATTGGCGGTCGTCCGCGAGCAGTCGTTGACGAAACAGGCGTTCCATAACGAAAAGCAACGGGCCGAAGAAGCGGAAGAGCGATTCCAACTGGCCCGCCGATCCGCCGATGAAATGATCCGCATCGCCAACGAGGAACTCGGCGATTCCCCGCAGATGCAAGCTATCCGCAAACGGTTGCTCGAAACGGCGCTGGCGTTCTACCAGGAGTTCATGGAGCAACGCCGGAACGACCCCTCGGCCCAAGCCGAGTTGGAACAAACCCGGACGCGGGTGCGCGCGATCCTGTCGGATCTCGCCGTGATCCAAGGGGCGTGGAAGCACATGTTGCTCAACATCCCCGAGGTGCAAGACGAGTTGAAACTGGATCCGGCCCAACGCGGCCGGGTGCGCGAGATCGTCCAAGACATGGAGCCGAGGGGCGACCGCTTCGGCGACTTTTTGAAGATGAACCGCGAACAGCGCGACGGCGCGATGATCGACGAAATGCGCCGGCACGAACTCGAGATCGCCGCGTTGTTGAACGAGAAACAGCGGATGCGGTTCGAACAACTCGCGTTGCAGAATCGGGGTATACTCGCCTTCCGCGAAGCGGCGGTGATCGAGCGCTTGAAACTCACCGCCGACCAGCGCGAGCGGCTGCGATTCCTCGAAGGCGAATTCGTCCCGCCGTTTCCGGAAGGCCCGCGCGGGGAAGGCGGACGACCCGGCGGCCCACCGGGTGGATTCGCCGGCGGCGGCGGGCCGCGCAACGGCGCGCCGCCGAACGCGTCGATGGAGAAAGCCTTGGCGCTCTTGACGCCGGGGCAGGTCAAACTGTGGAACGAACTGATCGGCCCCAAGTTCCACGGCTTCCGCGGCGGTCCGCGCCCGCAAGGCCCCGGCGGTTTCCGGGGTCCCGGCCGATGATGTTTCCCACCCCTTTTTCGGAGGTCTTTGCCATGCGTCTGCGTTCGAAACTGCTGCTCACCGCCGGCCTGCTCGCCATCACCGGCGCGGCCCAAGCCCAGCGGCCCGAGAAACCCGCCGACAAACCGAAGCCGTCCCCCGAGGCGGAACTGGTCCTCAAGATGATGGCCCTCGACAAGGACAAGGACGGCGTGCTGACCAAGGACGAAGTCGCCGACGAACGCCTGCTCAAACTGTTCGAGCGGGCCGACAAGAACAAGGATGACAAGGTCACGAAGGACGAACTCATCGCGCTGTTGGTTGCCGAACGTCCCGGGGGAGATCGGCCGGGCGGAGAACGTCCCCCGGGCGGAGAACGTCCCGGTGGTGATCGTCCGGGCGGAGATCGCCCCGGTGGCCCCGGTGGCGAACGCCCCGGCGGTGGCCCTGCTGGTTTCCCCGGTGGACGCGGTGGCCCGCCGATGCCCGGCCAAGTGATGCCCGAGTTCTTGGCGACCCAACTCAAGCTCACCGGCGAGCAGAAGAAGAAATTCGCCGAACTCCAGAAGGAACTGGACGAGAAACTCGAGAAGATCTTGACCGACGATCAGAGGAAGATGCTCAAAGAGATGAAGGAACGCGGGCCGATGGGCGGTCCGGGTGGCCCAGGCGGTCGCCCGGGCGGCGAAGGCGGTCGTCCGGGTCAACCGGGCAAGCCGGGCGGCGAAGGTGGTGAACGCAAGCCGGGCGGCAATTGAGCCGAAAGTTGGATCGGCCGGTCTGTCCAGCCGATCCCCCTCCTCCGGACTCGACGTAAGTCCTAGGGGGGCTTGGTCTGTCCAGAAAAGTTCGGTCTGTCCAGAAAATTTTGAGTCTGTCCAGAGGGGGGTGTGGGGTGCAGCGCTGGACAGACTTAGAACTGCTTTGAGAACCGCCTCGAACGAGTCCTCCGAGGCGGATCATTTCACTTTCAATATCGGCTGATCGGGGTGGGCCGGGTTCGGCATGAGGCGCTTGTTTGTGCAGTCGGCCATCAAATCCGTCGACTCCAGAAACGTCTGCCCGAGGAGCACTTCATCGCCGAGTACCAATGCCTCTTCCAATGTGTCTCGCCCCAAGACTTCGAATATAATTCCTTGTGTAACTCCGACCTCTTCACTGCGACCATCCGCATACTGCGCGACTCGAGTCCCCCGCAGGCCAACGCCCAATTTCGCCAAGACATGCGAGGGGATCACGGAGCGCACTGCACCCGCATCGACGAGCGCATCCGCTTCGTAGGTGCGGATCTTCTGCTTCGCCAGCTTTTTCTGCTGGTGGAGCGCCGCATCGGTCGCATTGGTCAACAGCACCTTCACGCGGATTTCGCCCATGTGATCACCTCAACGGGTATTCTACACCGCTAGAATTGCTTCAAGAACCGCAGATCGTTCTGCCAGAAGAGCCGGATATCGTCGATGGCGTGCTTGAGCATCAGCATCCGCTGAGGCCCCATGCCGAAGGCAAATCCGGTGACTTTGTCCGGGTCGTAACCGCCGTTGCGCATCACGGTCGGGTGGACCATCCCCGCGCCCAGAATCTCCAGCCAGCCGGTGCCCTTCGTCAGCCGATCCCGGTTCGGATCTTCCTTCGGCCAGTCGATGTCCACCTCGATACTCGGCTCGGTGAAGGGGAAGTAACTGCTGCGGATACGCACTTGCCGCTCCGGGCCGAACATCCGCCGGGCGAACGCGGTGAGCGTCCCTTTCAAGTCGGCCATCGTCACGCCTTCGCCGATGACCACGCCTTCGACCTGCAAGAATTGGATTTCTGAGCGCGTGCTGATCGCTTCGTTGCGATAGCACATCCCCGGCAAGATCGCGCGGATCGGGTTCGGGGCCATCGCGCGCATCAGGTGGATCTGCCCCGGCGAGGTGTGCGTGCGCAGAATCTGACCGGGAACCGTGGTGAAGAAGGTATCCCACATGTCGCGGGCCGGGTGGTGCGGCGGCATGTTCAGCAATTCGAAGTTGAGTTCGTCCGTCTCGACCTCCCGGCTGCGGTAAATCTGGAACCCGAGGTCGGCGAAGATCGCGTAGATGTCGCGGAGGATTTGGGTCGCCGGATGGAGGCGACCGGGATTGCGCGGCCGGCCGGGCAGTGTGACATCGAGCGGGTTCGCGGTGAGACCCGCTTGCAGGGAGGTTTCCTGCGCGATAGCCAGCGCCGCGGCGTAGGCGGTTTCGAAGGAGACCTTCACGCGGTTCGCGTCTTGGCCGTAACCTTTGCGTTCCGCAGGGGGGATGTCTTTGATCTTGCCGAGCGCGGCCCGCATCGAACCGCTATCGCCGAAGTATTTGGTGTTCCAGAGCCGCAGGCTCGGTTCGTCGGTGCAGGATTGCAGTTCCGCCAAGCCCTGGGTTTCCAGTGCGTTCAACCCGTCCGTCGCGTTCGATTCGGCCATCGCTACCTCTCCCGTTCGTTCCCACCGTTGTATGGACTGGGAGGCGTTAGCCCGCGCGACGCCGCGGGCGATCAGGGACCGCGACTCGGACCGCATTCTTCTGGAACCACAAGCGTCAGCGCGTGGGTGAGTGGAGGAGACTGCCCACCTCGCCTCACCCACGCGCTAACGCTTGTGGTACCAGAAGACTGCCTTGACCAATTTCCGGTGGCGCATCTTTTCCCCGCGATCCACCTAGCGGTCGGTTCCGCATCTCGCTATTCCCCTTCCCGAGTCCGGATGCACGGGGTGTGACGCAGCATGGGAATTCCGGTTCGGATCCTATTCACCGCGCTCGTCGGCATCGGCTGGGCATCGACCGGCCGCACCGCGGAGATCCCGAAGGATCTGCCGCAATACGACTTGGCGATCAAGCTGGATACCGGCGCACGCTTGGCGACGGTGC
>JANOSQ010001046.1:0-3128 GCA_031415915.1 Fimbriiglobus sp.
TCGGCCACTTCGCCCGGCTTCCGGAGGTCGTAGCGCTGGCATTCCTTCGCATTCTGGAAGAGCACTGCCCGCTCGGTGTCCTCGAAGATCGTGTTTGTCAACGGGTACTTCTTCCCGATCTTCTTCAGGATTTCGTCGTCGGGTCGTCGTCGGTGTCCTTCGCTTCCCAATAGCCGCGGGCGAGTTTGAAGACATCTTGCAGGGTGCCGTCGGGGAAGATGTAGACCTTCTTCGAGACCGCTTTCCGCTTCTTGGGGATGAGCGTCCAGCCGTGCGGCTTGGCGGCGAGGAGATTCAGGAAGGCGGTTTCCGTCGCCCCTTCATGGTGTGCGCCCATTTCGGCGTACTGCCGCAGCGATGCGAGGTACTCGCGGATCGCGGCGGAGTCGGGTTTGATCTTCGTGGCCATTCGGGAGAGTATACCGGACGTGCGAACGGTGTGCACGGTCGGTTGTTTCGGATCGTTCGCCCGTCAGTTCAGTGAGAGGCCTCGCCGTAAGTCCATGGCGGGCCTGGTCAGTTCAGTCCGGGGGTGTCAGTTCAGCGAAACGCGGATCTGTTCACGCGAGGGTGTGGGTGAAGTCGCTGAACTCGTTTCCGCAGGACTCGCAACCCTCGGGGGAAATCAATCGGGCACGGGGCGATTTTCCCGACGCCATTAAAATTGTTCACACCCACGCCAGCATCCGCAGGAGTACGACGCACACAAGGCCCAACAGCAACGGCCCCGCGACTCGCTTCACCAGCGCCACCGGGCTTTCCCCCGTCAGGCTCGCGCACATCAGCGCCACCGCGGCGACCGGGGACATCGTCCGGCCCACCGCGGAACTCAGCGCCACCATCGCGCCGATGGCGTTGGCATCCTGGTTCAGATTCGCCGACGGCTCGACGAAGAAGCCGAACAGGCTCTGCGTGCTGGCCATGCCCGAGCCGCTGACCCACGCGAACGCCCACGGCACCGCCGCCGTGAGCGGGTGCAGCCAACCGGGGTTGGCCGCGATGAACTCCCCGAGTGCCGCGGCCAAACCGACGACGCGGATCCCTTCGCCGAAGCAAGTGGCGATGACGATCAAACTCACGATGTTCGTGAACCCGTAGCCAGCCCCGTCGAAGAACGCTTTCATGCACCCTTTGGCCCGCCGGGGTGCCGCGAGCGCCGCGACCGCCACGCCCACCAACATGGCGAGGCCGATCTTGCGGCTCTGCAGCAGCTTCTCGGGGTGCGGCACATCGGCGGAGCCGGTCGCCAACCAGTAGTCCGGCACGTCGAAGATTCGGAAGGGCGGCCCGGATAACATCAACAACGCCAAGGGAACCAACGGCACGGCGGCGCGGAAGAGATTCACCGGTTCCGCATTGGGCACCGGCGGTTCGACCGCGCTCGGTTCGGATTTCACGCGCCGTTCGAGCCAGATCGTTTGAAGCCAGAACGCGACCGTGGCGATCCCGAGCAGAGGGAAGACCAACGGCGGGATGTAAGTCTGCGCGAGCACTTGCGTGTCGGTGCCCGTGTACTTCTTCACCGTCAGCAGTTCCGGGGCGCCGGGGTTCAACAACTCCCCGCCGAGCGAAGCGCCGAGCAAGAGCGTGGAACCGATGGCGCGCTTCGAATAGCCCGCCGCCAACATCAACGGCACCACGACCGTCCCCAAGCAGACGGCGGTACTCGCCTGGCTGATGAGCGGGACATTCACGGTGAAGCCGACGAGGATCACCCCCGGCACGAGGAACCAGCGCATCCGGCGGATCGGGGCCATGAGCAAGCGGACGAAGTCGGTGTCGCTGCCGGTGTGCTTGAGCACGTAGGCGAAGCCCATCGCGGAGCAAATCGGCACGACGAATTTTTCGCTGCTGAAGGTCTCGAAGAAAGCCCGCGCGATGGCCGGGAGATCGCCCGCGAGCGCGCCGAGCAGCAAGGCGGCGACGAACAGCGCGAGGCGGACATCGACCCCGCGCATCGTGGCGAGGATCGCCGCGATCACGATGGCGACTGCGAGGAAGAGGGCCATGGATCACCGCGTTTGGAAAGATGAAACGGTTGCGCCTTCGGCGCGGATCGCACGGGCCGGGATGGACGTGCGGAGGCGCCGGCAAACTTTCCGGCCGGTTCGCTTCAAGTCCGCCGCGTCGCCGGGCGGGCGTACCGCAAGATTGCGGAACACCCGCGGGGAAACGCGATGGCGAACGATGCGAAACTGGGATTGCTCGCCGGCCTCTCGGCCGTGCTCATCATCGCCGTGGTGTATTACCAGAAATCGCCCCTGAGTGCGAACCCGGCCAGCACGCCGGGCGTCCGGGCGAAAACGGCCCCGCGCCCGGCGTCGGTCGATCCGATCCTGTTCCCGCCCGAGAAGCCGACCGCGAACCGGGACGTACTGCTCCGCGCCGCGGGGGAATGAGTGTTTCGCGGATCCAACCCGGTCTGCGGGCTCAGCCAAAGTTCATCAATCACCGAGTTTCACCGAACCGGGAGACCGATGCCGCGATCTCGGTGAAGCTGCTGACTGTCTGTCGCTACCGGGAACTGCCCATGCCCCTCGACGAACGGGTCCTCTGCATCCCCGCGCCGCACTTCCGTGCGGTCGGGCCGTTCGAAGGCTTTTGTCGGGCCGACGAAGCGTATCGCCGGTCTCTGCTCGATGCTTCGCAGTACCACTTCCTGCCGCGATCCGAAGTCGAAACCGATCCGAACTGGTTGCAGCTCATCCCGTACGTCTTGCTCGTCTGCGAAGCGCAAGTCTTCCACTACCGCCGTGGGGCGAGCGGCACAGAAGCCCGCCTGCGGGCTCTGCGTTCCGTCGGCATCGGCGGGCACATCTCCGAGGCCGACGCCGCCGGCGGCGGCGACCCGTACCTCACCGGCATGCACCGCGAAGTCTCCGAAGAAGTGACCCACGCACCCGTGACCAACGAAAGCTGGCTCGGGTTCATTTTCGACCCGCGCACCCCCGTCGGCAGCGTCCACTTGGGTGTTGTCCACATTTGGGAATTGGCTGAGGCGTCCGCAGTGGCGAAGGAAACCGCACTGGCGAATGCGGGGTTCGCACCGCTGGCGGAACTGATGCCACAGCGCGAGCAATTCGAAACTTGGAGCCAGTTCGTGTTCGACGAGCTTTCGGACTCCGCCC
>JANOSQ010001047.1:0-2184 GCA_031415915.1 Fimbriiglobus sp.
CGTCGAGCTTCGCCACGATATCGACGGGTGTCATGCTGAATCTCGGTACCAAAGCCGAAGGTAGCGCCAAGGACTAGACCTTCTTCTTTGTTGGCTTCCCCCACCGCGCCGCCGCTGCTTTCTTGGCGGCGGCGGTTCTCTGTTTCGGGGTCATCTTCGCGGCCCGCGCCTTCCCGCCCTTCAACCCGCCTTTGCGCCCGAGCGCCACCGCAGCCGGGTCTTTCCCGTCGGGCGGGGGCGGCACGATGGGCGGTTCGCCGGTGATGGCCTGCGCGAGGTTGAACGCGAAGACGCTGGGATCGGGCATTCGGGGCTTGCGTGAGCGGTTTGGCATGGTAGAATTCTAATCCCTACTCCGACGCTCGGCAAGTGGGAACTCTGAGGAGATTCGATGACCCACGATGATGCGAACGCGCTGATTGGCACTCCATGACTCGCTGACTACCGCTATTTTTGACGATGGTCGGCCGGGCTTCATCAGCTTCGGAAGTACTGGCATCGGCACTACCAAAGTTGCGGATGGCTTTGGGTGGGAAATGGTCATGCCAGAAGGGAAGATCGTTTCCCCTGAGTCATACAGCACGATAGAGAGTGCCCAAGAGGGACTGAAGGTGGCGGTGATGACTGAAATTGCACTTCTGCGGGAAATTACTACGCCGCCAGCAAAAATGGAAATGCACGTCGTTTGACCGACCAACACACTAATAGGCCACTACCCACGGTTGAGGAGTACAACAAGGCCACGAGTAACGCTAAGTTGGCGGCGGAGCTAGTTCGGCGTGAAGACTCACAGGTTCAAGACTGGATGGCTGAACGAATGAAATTAAACGAGGAATATAAGGCGCTGAGAAAAAAACACCCTGAATGGCGAGCAGCGCTGCTCAGCGAGTAACTCGCAGATCGAACCAAACTTTAAAGACCCATTCAGGAAATTCCCCTGATAGTCTTGCTAATCGTGACCCACGAGACATCGATCAAACGCCGACTTGGTTAAGCGACTTTAGAAAATCGATTCTTTCCCCTTTTTTCTGAAGCCGTTATCTCGTGACCTTTCAGTTGCGTGTGTCCGCGCCCTTGGCGTTTGCGATGGTCGGTTTCGCAAGTCTAAAGACTACCTTGAAATGGCAGGGACTGACGTCCACCGTTCAGTTAGAACTCCTCAGGGTTGTTGCTACACTCCCGTTGGCTCACTTCTTCGCGTGCTTCAGATACTTGTCGAACCAGGCCAGATCCCATTCCATCTTGGCGACGCGGTTGCTGAGCTTCGTCAGCCCGTGCGGTTCGCCGGTGTAGACCACCAACTCCGTCGGCACTTTCAAATTCTCTTTCAAGGCCCGATACAACATCCGCGAATGCCCCGGTGGGCAGCGCTCGTCCCCGCCGCCGACGTGGATCAGCGTCGGCGTCGTCACGTTGCCCAATTGGTAGGTCGGGCTGCTCTTGCGGTACAGCTCGGGCTGCTCCCATGGCAGGCCCTTCTTGAACACGATGGGATAAGCGGGTTCGTCGTTGAAGCCCCACTCGGCGACTGTATCGACGATCCCGGCCCCGCTGCTCGCGGCCCGGAACTTGATCGGCGAATCCTTCAGCGTGATGAGGCAGTTCGTGAGGTAGCCGCCGTTGCTCCAGCCCATGCAGCCGACGCGGTCGGGGTCGGCGATGCCCTCTTTCACGAGGTGCTGGATCCCGGCGAGGATGTCCTTCACCTCGATGTCGTTTTCGCGGCCGATGAGGTCGGTGACGAACTTGTCGCCGTAGCCGGTGCTGCCGCGATAGTTGGGGAACAACACGGCGTATCCCGCGGCGGCGAAGTACAACCGGCCGTTGTGCGGATCGAAGTTGAGGTCAGCCTTGGTCGAGGTGGTCGGCCCACCGTGGATGCCGACGACGAGCGGGAGCTTGTCGCCCTTTTTGTAGCCGAAGGGGAGTTCGAGCACGCCGCCGACCTCGGTGCCATCGGGGGCTTTCCAGGTGATGTGCTGGACGCTGGGGAGTTTCCAGGCTGAGGTGTGGGTGTTGGGGTCGGCGAGCGTTGGCCGATCGAGAAGTGACGAAGTGGTGAGGAGCGGAAAATGGGTTCCTTTGCTGAGGATCGCGACGAAATCCTTTTCTTTGCTGCCCACTGCATCGAATCCTAACAACACGCGGCTCGGCGTGACCACCGGGGTAGCCATTTCGGAATCG
>JANOSQ010001048.1:0-2029 GCA_031415915.1 Fimbriiglobus sp.
CAGGATGTCACGCAATTCTACCTGCGCAAGGAAGACACACTAGACCTAGACTCTATCCCACGCTTTGTTGGCAAGCGACTGAAAGGAATGATAGCTTCAAGCGATGGTTATTTGTGATGAATGAAACTTAACAATGTATAAAGAGTCAACCATGAACACTGCAAAAGCTCTCGCACTCGTGAAGGAAATCGCCGAAGAAATCAGGACAAAGAACGACTCAGATCTTTATCATAAGATCAACGATCTGCGCAAACGATCTGCGCACTGAGCTCTTCAGCATTGCTGAGTATTGTCTGGAACTCCAAACCAGTCTGAAGGAACAAAAGTCTGTTGTCGATATCTCGGCCGAATTAGTACGAGATGGCAACGTCTATTACCGCACCGTGTCTGACAAACGAGCTGGACCATATTGTATGGCATGCTGGGATGGCGATCACAAATTAGTAAATGTCATCATATCGCAGTTTACGACCGGTACGACTATGCGATGTGGTCGATGCGATCTTCGTAAACGCAACTGACTTTGACTTGTTGTGCCATTTTCGAATCACTCCGAGTTGCGGTGAACTGCATTCTGAGCGAACGGCTATCCTGTGATTCAGCGACATTGAAATCTTCACCGTCCTCGTGATCCAGTCACTGCCAAGTCGACGAATGCCGAGTCGAATTGTTTTCCCCCCACAACCGACCTACCCCTACTGCACCTCCTTCCACTATTCTCTGTCCCATCTCCTTCACCCGCACGAGATGGCACCCATGATCCTCGACGAATGGCAACCGATGGCGATGGACGCCCTCGATGGTGGTACCGCGACGGAACCCGCGCCTTGGCTTTGGGATGGTTACCTGATGCCGGGGGATGTCACGCTGCTGACGAGCCTCTGGAAGACCGGCAAAACCACACTGCTCGCGGGGTTGCTGCAAAGCTTCGCCGCGGGGACGCCGTTCCTCGGGCGCGGCACACGGCCGAGGCGGGTTTGGGTCATCTCGGAGGAATCGCGCGCCCAATGGCAGGAACGGGTGCGGTTGCTGCCGATCGGACCGCACGTGCAGTTGATCGCGCGGCCGTTCCAAGGTCGGCCCGAACCGGAGGAATGGGAGCGCCTCATCGACCGGGCCATCGATGCGCGGCCCGATCTCTTCGTCGTCGATCCGCTGGCGTCGTTCCTCACGGGGCGGTGCGAGTCGGAATCGTCCACCCTGCTCGAAGCCCTGCAACCGCTCCGCAAACTGACGGCCGCGGGGATGGCGGTGCTGCTGCTGCACCACCCGCGCAAGAAGGCGGCCGAGGTCGGCAGCGCCGCGCGCGGGTCGGGGGCGCTGCTCGGCTTCGTCGATGCGTCGATGGAATTGACGCGCCTCAGCGCGATGAAAACCGACGCCCACCGCCGGTTGATCCGGGCCCAATCCCGGCGGGCGGAAACACCCGACCGGCTCGCCTACGAGTGGGACAAAACCACCGGCGTCTTTTCCCTCACGACCGATACCAGCCACCGGCAATTCGAGGAGAACTGGCAGACGATCCTCGGCGTTCTGAAGACGCGGAAGGCGGCGATCACGCACAAGGAGATCGCGGAGTGCTGGCCGGCGGAGGCGGACAAACCGGGGCGGAGTTCGCTGTACGGCTGGCTGGAGATGGCCTACGAACGCAAGCTTGTCCGCCGCGAGGGGCAAGGGACGAGCAAGGATCCGTGGTGCTACCGCCTGAAAAACGAGGACGACGAATACTACGACCGCGGCGAGCTACCGCCGCTGCGGGATCTGAAGTGGTAGCGGAGGATCTCCGAGAGCCGGCGCCCTTCCCCCTCAATAATCGGTCATCTTGAATTCGTATGCCGACAACCCCAACACCCCGGCGGCGAAGGCCAGCGAACTGGCGACCGACCATTCCGGGTGGTGCTGGCCGCCGCTCTCGGCGATCTTCAATTCCTCGGGCTTGGCGCTGAGCGTCTCGGCGTTCATCGCGTCGAAGAAGATCCCGCTCAGATCGAGCGGCTTCGGCAGTATCCAGTAACCCGCGTCCATGAGG
>JANOSQ010001049.1:0-1757 GCA_031415915.1 Fimbriiglobus sp.
CCCCGAAGGGGCCGGCGTCGGGTAGGTGTGACGCCGGCCCCTTCGGGGCGGAAGCAATGGTCGAGCTTACCCCAGGGCTTCCGCCCTGGGCTCTATAAGTCGGCCCCGTCGGGGCGAAGCATGGGACGACTGGGATTACAAAGCTGACCGTCAGTAGCCGGACGCGCAAGCGACGGCCACAATTGGGGACTTTCCGCAGCGTTCGCTTCTACGGCATCCCATTCGTAGCCGTCGCTTGCGCTTCCGGCTAACATTGCGGATCACTTCTTCGGAGCTTCCGTGAGCGCGCGGAACGCTCCGCAGATCACCTTCGCCGTGTCCGGCCCGCAACTGTTGATCTCGCCGTACTGGCTGCTCTTAAGCTTGTAGCAGAACGGCTTCTCGGCGTCCCATTGCCGCTTCGGGATGAAGTAGCCGAGTTCGTCGTTGGCGAGGCCGAGGAGCATCTTGAACTTCCCCTTCAGCGGGGCGTAGATCGCCGGTTCGACCGCGGCGTCGGGGAAATCGGCCCCGGCGTCGGGCGGATCTTGCACTTTGCCGAGGACCAGTTCGGGGTAGATTTCGCCGGGGATCGCGGCAATGTCGAGTTCGCCGAGTTTGAGGTACGATACCTCCGTTTTCACGCCGACGGGTTTGGTCACGTCGGTCGTTTCTTTCCACTCCTTCGGCGTCGTCGTGCCGGTCCACGAGTACATCGGCCGGTTGAGCACGCCCGTCGTTTTGGCGAGTTTGTACAGCCCGTTGTCCACCGGGACGAGGATCGATTGAACCCGCAGGTCGAACGGGACGAGCTTCGCATCGACGCCCGCTGACAAGGCTTTGTCAGCGACCTTGCCCAAGGCCACGCCGAATGCTTCCGCCTTTTCGAACGTCCCGTCTTTGAGGCTCTCGCCCTTCTCGTTCTTGAGCGGGACTCGCAAGCTCGTCATCAGCCCGCCGACGGTGCCGGTGAAGTAGACGACGGGGCATCCGTGCTTCTTTTTCAGGTGGCCCACGGCGTAGCCGACGAAATCGGCGGTGATTTCGCGGTTCTTGTCGTCGAGCGTTTCCGGGTGGCAGTTCCACTGCACGAGGATGCCGATCAATTTTCCCCCGGTCGCCGCTTCGAAGCGGATGGCGACGAGTTCGTCGTGCTTCACCACCGGCAACCGATTGTCATTGATCAACTCCGGGGCGTTCGCGGTGCCGATCTTGGCCTTCGCCGGCACCGCCGACTTTTTCGCCTCGCCCACGATCTTCCCGATGCTCGCTTCGATCCGCTTCATGTACTCGGCATCGACGCCGCTTTGGAACGGGCTGGCCCCCCACAGTCCGACGGTATCCGGGCCTTCGTGGTTGTGCGTGCTGGAGACGATCAGGTGGTCGATGCTTTTCAGATCCTTGCGGATGTTCTCGACGTTCGGCAGGAAGAATCCGACGAGATCGACCGACACGAGCGCGAGCGTTTTGGTGCCATCCGAGAGTACGACGGCGCGGGCCATGATCGGGTCGTGGATTTTGGTCGCGGTGCGATCGGTGCCGAACCCGGCCATGTACACGGGCTTCTTCCCGAGGGTCGGGGAGATGTCGGCCTCGGCGAAGCCGACCGCGAGCTGCGGTTCCGCGGCGCGGAGGGAGAGGTTGCCGAGGAGGAGGATGGCGAGGGAGAGGAGGAGTTTCATGGTTCTTCTTCGTTGGAGTTCAACCTTGAGGTTGTCTTCGTCGGGCGGAGTCTGCGACGCTCGACGGGGTATGGCGTTGGGCTGTGCGAAGCGGCG
>JANOSQ010001050.1:0-3159 GCA_031415915.1 Fimbriiglobus sp.
GCCGGAGAAAGACGCTGTCGGCGCTGAGTTCGGACGGTCGAATCCGCAGCGGGACGAGGTCGGCGTAGACGAGGGAATCGATGGGATTATTCTTCGGCAACTTGCTCAGGTCGGGCACCGGGCGGTCGGGCAGGAACGCGATGCGGACGGGCACTTGCAAATCGAGGTAGCGCACGAGCACGATCGCTTCGCCGAGTTGCTCGCGCCGCACTTCGCCCGTCGGCGTGACCCGCACGGTGCCGACGGTGTTGAGTTCGTAGGTCGCCAAGCCGGTGACATCGCGGGTGGTGCCGTCGTCGAAGGTGGCAATCGCGGTGAGTTGCACGCGCTCGGCCGGTTCGATCAGGATGTGCGAAATTCCGTTGAGCGCGAGCTTCGTCGGCTTCGGTGTCACCGCGTTGTCAGCGATGCCGCCGGTCGCGATCCACCCCTTCAGAATCGCGTAGTCCGGGCTGCTCGCGGCGAAGCGGATGCCCCCTTCGTGCGGTACGGCGCCGGTCGCCTTCTTCAGCATCAGGCTCGCTTCGGGGTCGTGCGGATCGATCCGCCGGCCGAGCATCCCGCGCGTCAGCGCCACGCGGTCTAATTCCGCGTCCTCGCCGCGCAGGGAGAGTTTCAAGCCGCCTTTGCCATTGAGGTTTCCGTGGCAGGCGCCGGCGTTGCAACCGGAGCGGGACAACACCGCCATAACATCGTTCTGGAACGACACCGGCCGGTCGGCGGCAGAGATAGGTGAAGCGACGGCGAGCAGGAGAAGCAGAACCCAACGCATGGGGGAACCTTGGTGAGTTGGCACCGGCGGATGCATCGACTCTACCAGCGACTATTTGCGTTGGCGCCCCACTCCGCGATTCCCGCTGGCCGCGGCCGGGTCGTACATCCCGAACAACCGCAGCAGCGTCTCTTCGACCTCCCGACACTCGGCGGCGACGGCTTTGTCTTCGGGGTACGACCAGCCGTTCGAGGAATGGAAGTATTCCACGCTCTGGTCGGGGGTGTAAAGATCGGGCAACTCGTGGCGGGGGAGCTTGGCCGTGGTTTCGCGGAACGCCTTCAACCGCGCCTTCTCCTCGGGCGTGCTCGCGAGGATGTCGTCGAACTTGTGGGTCAACTTCAATTCCCTCTTCAAGCGGTCGTACTCTTTGTCGGACGCGGCGTTGATGGCCGCGAGCCGGTCGTATTCGTCCACCGACAGTTTCGGGCCGAAACGCAGTGCGAATTGGATCGTTCCCTCGCCGGCCGGCGTGGGTTTCGCGTTGATTGGGCCATTCGGGAAGTTCTGAAGCAATGCGACCGGCTTCGTCCGTCGGACGATCACTTCATTACCCTTCGCCTCCACCGTCCAACCGTCGCGCCGGACGGCTTTGCCCACCCGCTCGGCCCAGCGTTTCGACACCGTCTCGTCGATCGCGGGTGCGAAGGTGTCGTTCAGGAACTGGGCCAACCGCAGACCGCCGCGGGTCAGTTGGATCTCCACGGTCGCGGCCCCGGCCGCGATGTAGGCCTCCGAAAGTTTGTGCCCCTCGGCCGGCAGCGCCTTCCCCTCGTCCCAGTAAACCTTCTCCCGCGCGACCTTGTGGCACTCCAGAATCCACTCTTCGAGCGTCCCCGTCTGATGGCCCTTCTGTTTCTCCGCGTCGAGTTTGTCGATCAACCGCGTGGCGTAGTCGGCCGTCGAGAGCGCCCCCATCGCCTTGGCGACGAGCACCGTATCCCAGACCGCGTGGAGGTTCGGCGTTTCGCCGTTCACCCCGACCTTGACGAGGTTGCCGCCCTTGTCTTTATTGCGTTCGGCGCAGTGCAGCGGTTGGTGGAAGTCGCCGACGAAGTGGGCGATGAAGAAGAGCGCCTCGCGCCGCTCTTGCAGAGGCTTCTCGGGATCCCGCACGATGGCTCGGAACTTCTTGAGCGCCCCGTAAACGCAGTCGCCGTCCGCGCAGGATTGGGCCACGTCGATCTTGGCGAGGTCGGCGGCCACGTCGATGCTGATGTAATGCCACTGCGGCGCTTTCGGGTACTTCTCCTTGTAAACCGCGCTGCCGCGGATCGCATCGGCCCAATTCACGAGCTTGGTATCCGAGAGCGCCGTGAATTGATGATCCTTCAACAACTCGTCGATCGCCGCGCGGGCCGGCTTGCTCAAGTGCTTCTCGGCGATCTTGCCGACGACCTCGTGCCCATCTTTCCCCCAACCGAACGCGGAGGTGGGCGAAAGCGAAATCAGCGCGATGGCCAAGGCCGGTATCCACTTCGCCATCGGTGCGTCCCTCGGTTGAATCTGTCCCCGCATGATACCTTGTCACGGTACGAGCCGAAAGCGTCAGCGACGGACCGCACGACAATGCGTCTGTTCCCGAAACCGGGTGTCGAGCAATCGGTCCGTCGCTGACTCACTCACGCGTCCGGCTGTATCCGAACCGGCTTCGGAAATGAAAAGAGCCGGCGGAATCTCCGCCGGCTTCTCGATCGATGCGAATCAATCTTTCGGTTTGCAACTCCCTTTTGAACCGGGCTTCTTGCCGGGGGTCGGTTCGCAACCCGGCCAGCACCGGCTGTCTTTCTTCGGTTTGGCGGGCGCTTTCTTGGACTTTGCTTTCTTCGTTGCAGCGATGTTGAGTCTCACGATGGGTTCGAACGAATACTTCGACTTCGCTTTCTTGTAGCGCTCCAACAATCGGGAGCCTTTCTCGGCCAGTTTCTTCGCCGCGGCCGGCGTCTTCGGCGCCGCTTCGCCCCACGCCCGCGCTTGCAGGGCCAAGCGGGTGGGTTTTCCGTCGCCATCGACCAAGGGGCCGCTCGGATTGGCGTAATGCCGCCGGAGGAACGAACACTTGCGTTTCATTTTCTCCGGGGTGTCCGCGGCTCCTCGAACGCCCGGCTTCAAATGGGAACCGTCTTTGTCGTGGAACGCCTTGCGACCCGCGGCGGTCAGCCCGCCGTTCGGATCTTGGGTGGGCGTATTCTTGGCGGGCATGGTGCTTCCCTCGCGGATTTGCGGTGGAGGCAAGTACTGCAAAGGCTATGCCAGAGCTTTAGGCGATTCGCCACGCCCCCGAGACGAAGCTCGCGGGATTGAGTTTGTCGGCAAGTTGGGAAACTTGCAGACACGACAGACGCGATCTCAGCATCCCTTTAGGCGAGCGGCAGGAGGTAGCCTAC
>JANOSQ010001051.1:0-5633 GCA_031415915.1 Fimbriiglobus sp.
GGCTGGCTGGGACGCTTCCGGCGTCTGACGCGCGACTACGAGCGGTTGACGACCACGCTGGCCGGATGGCACTGGCTGGCCAGCGTCATACTCATGCTCAAACAGGCGCTAGGATGGGAAAGTCAATAACAGGCTCTAGCAAATTCCGGCAGCCAGCGTCTTGCATCGCGGTCGAAAGCGGGTAGGGTTGTCGCCAACAGTTCCGAAATGCCCGAGGGGAGTTGCGATGACCGTTGTGCTGAAGTGGTCGATGCATTCGTTCGACAAGGCCGCCGATACCAAGCTCGGCAAGAAGTCGGTCGGCCTGCGGGTGCCCAAGGCGAATCGGCAGAAGTACTTTCTGCAGCGGGCGCCGGTCGTGCTCCACCTGCTCTACCGCGGCAACCACACCAAGATCACCATCGAACTGGAAGAAACGTTCTGGACGCTCAACGGCGAACTGACGCACGCCGCGATCCGCAAGTGGGTGGACACGGTCTACGGCCTCAAGAATTGGGAACCCTCCCCGACGCGGCCGAAGGTGCTGGTCTGGCCACTCGGGAAGCAGTGTTTCGCGGTGGTGGGGTTGGACCGGTGAGGGTCGAAACGTGTCCAGCGAGAACACTCACCCCCTCGCGTGGAACCGTTTCCAAAATGCTGGACACGTTTCCCACTCGCTGGACAGGCCATGCGCGGCAAGGGTTTACGGCGAGGCGCTCTCAGGCCGTGTCCCGCTTACCGACCTGCGAATGATGCGATTTCAGTCAAGACAGACTCCAACTCGGACTCGATGCGCGAGTTCGGAATTCGCAAGACGATCAATCCCCGAGCGACCATCACGCGGTCACGCTGCTGATCGTACTCCGCTTGCGATTCGTGGATGCGTCCGTCCAACTCGATTTCCAATCCCGTTTCGGCACAGTAGAAGTCGGCGATGTAACCGTCGATGATTTGCTGTCTGCGGAATATCATGCCGGCGAGTTTGCGGCCGCGCAGCGATGCCCAAAGGCGTGATTCGACCGGGTCATGGTTCCGACGGAGTTGCTTGGCAAAGGCGAGCTTCTCAGCATCGATGGGCTGGCCGGCGACGATGTTTCGGTTCACGAAAGGTCTCTCCCTTCTTGAAGCCAGACCTCACCCCCGGCCCCCTCTCCGCTTCGGCCGACGCGGAGAGGGGGGACCGATCAAGATTTACTACTCATCACCCGAGCTACCTCGGCACAATCCTTGTCACCGCGGCCGCTGAAGCAGAGCACCACAACATCATCCTTCGACCGACCCGCCGCGATCCGCATCGTCTCGACGACGGCATGGGCCGTCTCCAGCGCCGGCAGAATCCCTTCGAGCTTGCTGCACTGGTGGAACGCTTCCAGCGCTTCGTCGTCGGTGACGCTGCAATAGCGGACGCGTTTGTTTTCGTGCCAGTAGCTGTGCTCCGGCCCGACGCCGGGGTAATCGAGCCCGGCGCTGACCGAATGCACATCCGCCGTTTGGCCGTCGTCGTCTTGCAGCACATAGGTGTAGGTGCCGTGGAGCACGCCGTGGTGGCCCCAGCTGAGGGTCGCCGCGTGGCCGCCGAGCTTCGGCCCGTGCCCGCCCGCTTCGACGCCGACCATCTCGACTTCGGGGTGATTCACGAACGGGTAGAACATCCCGGCCGCATTGCTGCCGCCGCCGACGCAAGCGACCACGACATCCGGCAAGCGCCCGAATTGCTCGCGGCTTTGCACCTTGGTCTCTTCACCGATGACGGATTGGAAATCGCGGACCATCATCGGGAACGGGTGCGGCCCGATGACGCTGCCGATGATGTAGTGCGTGTCTTCGACGCTGCTCATCCACTCGCGCATCGCCTCGTTCACGGCGTCGCGCAGGGTGCAACTGCCGCTGGTCACGGGGAAGACTTCGGTGCCCATCGCCTTCATGCGGAAGACATTCAACTCCTGCCGGCGGATGTCCTCGGTGCCCATGTAAACCCGGCAGGGCAAGCCGAACAGCGCCGCGGCCGTGGCCGTGGCGACGCCGTGCATCCCCGCCCCCGTCTCGGCGATGATGCGCGTCTTCCCCATGCGCCGGCAGAGCATCGCCTGGCCGATCGCGTTGTTGATCTTGTGGGCGCCGGTGTGGTTGAGGTCCTCGCGCTTCAAATAGATCCGCGCGCCGCCGGCTTCTTTCGTGAGGCGCTCGGCGAAGTACAACCGCGACGGCCGGCCGACGAAGTCGTTGAGGATGCGGTGGAACTCGGCGCGGAATTCGGGATCGAGGCGGGCGTCGCGATAGGCGGCGTCGAGCTGATCGAGCGCGAACATCAGCGTTTCGGGGACGTAGCGCCCGCCGAAGGGGCCGAAGCGCCCGCGGGCATCGGGGACGGTGGAGACGGCGGGTTCGAGGGTGGCGGGCATATCGGAGGTCGTCGGGAAGTTGAGGGAGGGAAGAGTATTGTAGTGGAGGTGTGCAATTCGTCAGAGCCGGACGCGTGAGCGACGTTGCGAATCGGGTTCCGATCACGAATCGACACTTGTGATTCAAGAGTTACGTCGCTCACGCGTCCGGCTCTGACAAAATCTGCATCGACGCCAATCTATAAACTGTACTCCTCATCCCAGTTTAACCGGGTCGCCGACGATGTTGCCACTCCCCGAAACGATTCTGCAATTCGGCTCCGGTCGGTTCCTGCGCGCGTTCGCCGATCTGTTCGTGTCCCAGGCCAATGCGGAAGGGCAGGGCATCGGGAAGATCGTCGTCGTGCAATCGATGGGCGACGGCCGGGCCGGGGGGCTGAACGCGCAAGGTGGAAAGTACCACGTCGTCATCCGCGGCTTCGAGAATGGCGAAGTCGTCGATCGCGTCGAAATTTGCGACAGCATCGGCCGGGCGCTGCACGCGCGGACCCAATGGGGCGAAGTGCTGGCGGTGGCGCGGTCGCCGGAGTTGCACACGATCCTCTCGAACACCACCGAAGCGGGGTACAAGCTCGACGGCGATTCGCCGACGGACGCGGTGCCGAAGTCGTTCCCGGCGAAGTTGCTCGCCGTACTGCGGGCGCGCTTCGAGGCCGGTCTGCCCGCGCCGACGGTGATCCCGTGCGAACTCATCGAAGGGAACGCGGGTCTATTGAAACGTGTCGTGCTCGATCTCGCGGCGGTCTGGAATGAGCCGGCGCCGTTGCGTGAGTGGCTGTTGAGCGTGCCGTTTCTGCACACCCTCGTCGATCGCATCGTCACCGGCACCCCGGCCGAACACCCGCTGCTGGCGACCGATCCGATGGTCATCGTCGCCGAGCCGTTCGCGTTTTGGGCGATGGAGGATCACCCGGCGTCGCAGTTTAAATTGCAGCACCCGGCCATCACCCGCGCGGCCGATGTTCAACCTTACTTCCTCCGCAAGGTGCGGATCCTCAACGCGGCGCACACGGCATTGCTCATCAAAGCCAAACCGCTCGGCTTCGCCATTGTGCGCGATGCGGTCAACGATCCGCAACTCGGCATCTGGTTGAAGCGATTACTCCACGAGGAGATCGTCCCGACGCTGGGTGCCCGCGTCGATGGCGGCCAGCGCTTCGCGGAGCAGACCATCGAGCGATTCCAGAATCCGTTCCTCGATCACAAGTTCGCGGACATCGCCTTGCACCACGAATCGAAAATGAAGGTGCGCTTGGTGCCGACGGCGGAGGAGTTCGCGGCGAAGTTCGGCCGCGAAGCGCCGCTGTTGACGGAAGTGATCCGCGAGGGATTCGAGCAACTCGGGGTGGAGTCGCCCCTTTGAAGTGGACCTTCAACCCCCCGTCCCGCCCCGTGCAAATGCTGCTGCTCGCGCTCGTCCTCGCGGGCTGCGCCGCCACGCCCATCGTCAACGCCGTCGGCGGCAACGAGAAGAACAAGGACTATCCGCTCTGGTACCTCACCGGGCAGAAGTTCCTCCACGATGAGCCGCTTTACCCCACGAATGGCGATGTTTTCCCATTCATGTATCCGCCGTTCGCCGGCTTCGTGCTGGGTGCCCTCAGCCTCCTCGGCCCGGTCGGGATGGTTCTAGCTCTCATCGCGATCAACGCCGTCGTATTGTTCCTCGCCGTCGAACTCAGCGTGCGGATGGTCGCGGGGACGCCGGTCGTCTCGCTGTGGTTGCGCACGGTCCCGGCCGCGGTCTGCCTGTTTTTTATCGCCGACATGTTCACACTCGGCCAGCCGAACCTCGGCTTGCTGGTGTTGATCCTCGGCGGCCTGATGCTGCTGCGACGCGGGCGCTGGGCCTGGGCCGGGACGCTGTTTGCCTTGGCGACGGCGATCAAAGCCTTCCCCGCCGTCGTGCTCGTTTACCTACTCTGGCGCCGCGAGTGGAAAGCGGCCGGGGTGATGGTGCTCGTCACCGCTTTTCTGCTCGCGGTCGTCCCGGCCCCGCAACGGGGTTTCGAACGCAACCTCGTCGAACTGCGAACGTGGGCCGACGGCATGCTCTTCCGCGCTGGCGAGAAGGGCGTCGGCCAACGGCCGGAGCAGAGCGTCGGCTGGCGGAACCAATCGCTCCACGGCGTCGGTCAGCGATTCCTCCGCCCCGCCAACTCCGAGGCGGACGCCTTCGACCCCAACGTCACGCAGTACGTCAACGTGGTCGACCTCGGCCCGACGGGGGCGAGTGCGGCCATCGCCCTTTGTTCCGCATTGCTCGGATTGGCGTTCATCCTCGTTATGCCGCCGCGGGCGAAACGGACGCGCGCCACCGATGCCATCGAGTTCTCGCTCTTGCTACTGCTGATGACCGTCGGCACGCCCTACGCCTTCTCGTACTACTTCGTCTGGCTGATTCCACCGCTCACCGTTTGCATCCACCGCGGTGGCCGGCTCGGCTGGGGGTGCGTTGCTCTGGTGACGATCCTGTTCGCGCTCGGCATTCCCTCGGCCACGTCGACCGACCACACGGGGCACGCCCTCGGCAATTTATTCTGGGCCGCGCTGGTGTTGGTGTTGGCACTCGGGGTCATGCTGATGCAGGAGCGTCGGCGCCCGGTGGAATAGATGGTTGCCAACGGCCCGCGTACTTGTGAAACTACATCCGCCCCGGTTCACCCCTTTCCCGCGAGGTTCTGCAATGCGTCTGCTACTGGCTCTCTCCGCCCTCTGTCTCCTCGGCGCCCCGGCCCTCCGCGCCGACGACACCAAGGAATTCCTCGACCCCGCCAACTGGGTCGGCAACGCCGAGCTCTTCAAGATCGAAGACGGCAAGATCATCGGCGAAACCAAGAAGGACCCCGGCTTCAACACCTTCTACTGCACCAAGGCCAAGTACGGCGACTTCGAATTGATGTGCAAAGTGACCCTCAGAGACGGCGTCGGCAACAGCGGGTTCCAAATCCGCAGCAAGCTCGTGGACGAGAAGAAGTTCGTCGTCCACGGACCGCAGGTCGACATCGGCAAAGGCTACTGGGGCAGCTTGTACGGCGAAGGCGTCGGCGGCATGATCGATCAGTCTAAAGCCAAGACCATTGAGAAGGCGGTGAAAGAGAAGGAAGTCAACACCTACCACATCGTCGCCAAGGGATCGAAGATCACGATCAAGATCAACGGCGAAACGATGGTCGACGGCGACTTCCCCAAGCTGCCCGCCAAGGATCCCAAAGACGCCAAGGACTTCCCGGCCGAGGGGATCATCGCGCT
>JANOSQ010001052.1:0-8396 GCA_031415915.1 Fimbriiglobus sp.
GGGTCGTGCAGCAGCGCCGAGCGGTAACCCTCTTCGCTCGTCTTCACCTCGGCCGGCACGCCCAATCGCGACAACTCACCTGCCAAGTCGCGCACTTCAAAAATCAATCGACAACCCCCCGGGCGGGGCTGGCCGCGCTTCAACGAAATCCGGCCGGCGTCGCCCTCCAACAGCGCGAAGCCGTTGGCTTCGTCCAAGAGTGCGAGCTTCAGCCCGAGCGCCGTGCCGTACCAAGCGATGCTCGCCGACAAGTCGCTGACAGTCGGCTCGACCATGTACAACTTCACGCGGAGGCTTTCCGGCGGAAGAGCTTGCCGAACAGCCCCTCCCCGCCCGACTTGGCGGGGCCGGTCTCTCGGAACAGCACGCTCTCGCGCTTGAACTGGAAGATCGCCAAGCCGAGGGCGACCGAGATGTAAACGGCGTGCGAGCCGAGGACGGGGGCGAAGTACTCCCACGGGATCGGATCCGCGGTCACCGCGAGCAACTTCTGCTGCAACAGCATCGGCCCCGTCACGGGGACGAGGCTCATCCCCGGCGTCAGCTCGGTGCCCGGCATCATCCCCCAGAAGGCCAAGGGCATGGCCACGAGCATCAGGGGCATCAGGTAATATTGCCCCTCTTTCGTGCTGCGGGCGAAGACGCCGAGGGCGAGGCTCACCGCGCTGAAGAGCATGGCGATGGGCAACCCGAGCACGACGCAGCCGAGCACGCCCGGCAGGTTCACGACCGGCGCGCCGAGCCACGCCCCGAATAACAATCCGGCCACGGTGAGCCAGAGCACGTTCCACACGACCGAGCAGAAGCCGAAGAGGGTGACCGCGAGGAACTTGCCGACGACGATCTCGCTCCGTTCCGCGGGGGAGATCAGGAGCGTCTCCATGGTGCCGCGTTCCTTTTCGCCGGCCGTGAGATCGACGGCCGGTTGAATGGCGCCGGCCACGACCCAGATGACGAGGATGAACGGGAAGATCTTCACGAATTGATCGCGGAGTTCGTCGGCGCCCTTCTTCTGTTCATCTTTCTTGTAGTCGGGGTCTTTCACCTCGAAGGGTTTGTCGAAGTCTTTGGGAAGGTTGGCTTTCTCGAAGCGCCGGTCGCGCACCTTGGCGGCCCAACTCGCGAGGATGCCCTGCACACGCTTGCCGGCGAGCTTGGACTTCTCATCCCCATCGCGGATCCGCAATTCGATCGTCGGCTTCCGGTTCTGCGCCACGGCTTCGGCGAACCCCGCCGGGATGACGACGACGACATCGACCGCTTTGGAGTTCAGGCTCTCGCCCGCTTCGGCTTCGGGGATCGCCTTCACGATCACCGGCCCGCCTTCGCTCTTCGCCGAGATCAATCCATCGGCGAACGCCGTTCCGGAGTCGGCGAACAGCGGGGGCGAATCTCGGCCGACATCGCCGACGACACCGACGGTCGTCGGCTGCTTGATGTAGCCGCTGGCGAGCACGAACCCGGCGAACCCGAAGAGCGGGTAGAGCAGCAACGGCAGGACGAGGATGAGCATGACCGTGCGACGGTCGCGGAGCAAGTCGCGCGTTTCCTTACCGGCGATCAGCTTCACGATGGGGTAACGCATGGGGTTCGTTGTAGTGGAACGCGTCGTGTCTACGAAAAAGCCCGGCTCCCCACGGGGGGAGCCGGGCCGGGTGATCGCTCGATCGAGCGACCGGGTTTACTTGTTGCGTTCCGAACCGGGGAGCAGGTTCACCTTGGGCATCGGGATGTCCACGGCCGGGCCGGTGAAGACCGTGCTGGCGGTGTATTCCAGCGTGCTGCGGTCGGTCGACACCTTGCCCACGACGCGGACGCCGGGGAGCACGGGCGAGATGCTGTCGAACTTGGTTTCCACCGACGGGGTCACGAGCGGCATGTTGGCCGCGGCAGTACCACCGGTGAACACGGTCAAGTCCGGGTTGGCCAAACCGGCCCCGCCGCCGACGCCCGAAGGGACGTAGGACTTGGGGGCGGATGTGGTCAGCACGCGGGCGTTCGAGTCGTCTTCGGTCGGCACGTTGGCGAGGTCCTTGCGGGTGCCGCCTTCGAGCTTGAACTCGATCGGCTTCGGATTGGCGAGATCGACGGCGAAGATTTCGAAGGCTTCCTTCGGCGTGCCGGGGAACTTCGTGACCTTCACCAAGGCTTTGTTGCCGACCGCGCGGCCGAGGCTCGTCTTCACGGTCACTTTGTAGGTGCCGCTGAACGCTTCGGACGCCGAGTAGACTTCGGAGCGGTCGTCGTCGCCCTGTTCGAGGATGTCGCTGCGGAGGACACCGCCGCCGCTGGTGCGTTTGGCGGTCGCGGACGCAGTCGAACCGCTCGGTTCGGCCACGCTCATGTCGACGTCGCCCTGACCCTGCCAGCGGACTTCCACGAGCAGGTCGCGGCTCTTCGATTGGGTCAAGCCCTTGTTGATCTTGTCGGCGTCGGCGGCGCGGCCGGCGTCGGCGAGTTTCTTGGCGATCGCACCCACGCGGGCCTTGGTTTGCTTCAGGTAATCGACGCCGTCGTTCGTCCAATCACGCTTCATCAGATTTTCCGTCGCCCAGCCGACGACGTCCGTGGCCACATCGGTCGAGCGTTCGACGTAGACGAGGGCGTTGGCGTAGGCGTCCGGCAGGTTCGGTTCCAAGGTCGCGGCCCGCTTGCAGAGGGCGATGGCTTGGTCGTTGCGACCGAGTTCGCTCTCGGCCTTGGCGGCCTTGATGTACTCCTTGGCGTTCTTCGGATCGAGGTCGATCCCGGAAAGCGAAGCGCGTTCGACTTCGCCGACCGAGGCGTTGCTCGACCGCAGGGCGATGGCGAGGGCTTCGTGCGTCCAGTTGGCGTTGGCGCGGCCGTGGCGGATGGTCGCTTTCAGCAGTTCGGTCGTGTGGTCGTGTTCCTTCACGTCGTTCATGATGTCCACCGTGTTCACGATGAGCATCGGATCGTTCTCGTGCTTGGCCAAGGCTTCGTTCCAAACCAGGTGCGGATTGCCCTTGGCGGCTTTGGCGAGCGCCCGCGGATCGAGAATCGGGTTTTGCAACTGCGGGGCATTCACTTGGCCGAGGACGTTCGGGTCGCCTTGCCGAGGGGCTTGAGCGCCGCCGGCAGCGCCCGGCACCCTCAATTTGAAGGATTGCGTCGGGTGGTAGCGGGTGGAACCGCGGATCACGAGGGCGCGAACCGGGGGGTAGAAGCCGAGCGAATTCAATTGGGCCGGCGGCACGAGCGCGGCCGGTGTTTCGCCCGGTTCGGTCGGCGGCGGGGGCACGCCGGGGACGACGTTGTCCCATTCGCCGCGGGCGACGACGGTTTGGATCAGGGCCGTGAGGAACCTGCTCTGGTCGTTCCCTTGGATGCCGAACTGGCCGCCGAGGTTACCGAATTGGCCGAGCTGACCGCCGGCGGCACCGAGGACACCCCCGCCGACGCCGAGGTTATTCCCGCCCCCTTGGCCGAGGTTGCCCATCCCGAGCATCCCGAGTTGGCCACCACCCATCCCGATGCCCCCTTGACCGAGGCCCCCTTGGCCGAGACCGCCCTGGCCGAACTGCCCGCCCCCTTGTCCGAATTGGCCACCGCCGAAGCCGGCGTTGCCGAATTGCTGGGCTTGGCCGACGCCGAAGATCGAGAGCTGGCTGGCTTGGAATTGCGAGTTCTGCTGCAGGGTTTGCGGGTTGACCGACGACGGGATCGCGAGCACCAAGTCGGCGACGGCGAAGGCGAGGGTGACCTTTTCTTCGAGCCGCTGTTCGAGGGTCGTGATCTCGATGTATTCCGGGCGGACGATGTACGACGCTTTGATGTCGAGCAAGGCCACGTCGAGGAAACTGCCGAGGGAGACGCCGGACAAGTTCGAATCGAGCTTGAACTTGCGGTCCATGATTTCGCCGTCGGTCATATCCTGGAGCCTGAACAGGTCTTCGCGGACGACGATCTTGATGTCGAACTGCTTCTCGAGTTGTTCCTTGAGCGTGCGGAGCGGCGTGTCTTTGAGGCTGTTCGGGAAGTTGACGCGCTGGTCTTCGAGGATCGACTTCACACGCTTCATGCGCTGGCGGGCCGTGGGGTCACCGCCGATGTCGTAGGTCGTGTAGTTCTCTTGGCGGTTCTTCGTCAGCTCGCGCCAGACTTGCGCCGGCGGGAAGTGGACGGGCGGTTCATCCGGATAGGGGATGAACGACTTCTCGACTTGCAGCATACACATGAGGTAACGGTCTTCGCGGATCCGCTTGAGTTCGGTGAACTCGCGGAGGTTCGTCGCCGATTGGCCGATGCGGTAGGTCGCGGTGACTTCCGGCGGGATCGCTTGGCCGCGGCTGATGCGCTCTTGGGCCATCACTTGGGCTTCTTGGTAGGCCAGTTCGAAGCGGGCTTGGCTCATCAGGTCGCGGAAGCGGTCGATGCGGGCCTTGGTTTGCTCTTCCTGCGAGAGCAAGCGGTCGTTTTCATTCAGCTTGTAGCGGGCCGCGCTGATGCGATCCCGTTCGAGCGACAGGCGGCGTTTGATCTCGGCGCCCTGCACTTGGATGTCCCGCATCGACGCTTCGAGGTCGGCGACCAACCGGCGGCGGGTGTCGTCCGAGAGGTCGCTGTTGAGCAGGATCGTTTCGCGTTGGCGCTTCAGGTCTTCCAACGCCCGGTCGGGGTCGGAGGCCTTGAGCACGCGGACTTGCTTGAGGGTCTCTTCGACGATGGCGCGGGCTTCTTGGTCGGCCGCAGCGCGGGCCGCTTGGGCGCGGGCGATGCCGCCGGGGCCGGGAGGGGCGACCGGAGCCACGCCGCCGGGGGCCGGCACCGGCTCTTGGAGGGCCACCAGTTTGCGGCCGGCTTGGACGTTCTTATCCATGCGGGCTTTGAGTTTGTCTTTGGTCATTTCTCCGGAGCGGAGTTGGGCGACGACTTTCGTCCCGGCCAGTGCTTCGTCGTGCTGCGGGTCGATTTTCACCGCGGCTTGGAAGAGCTTCTCGGCGTGGTCGAAGCGGTCGGCGGAAATCGCTTTCATCCCGAGTTCCACGAATTCATCGCGGAAGAGGCGGAACTGTTCCCCGGCCATGGCCAAGGCCCGGTCGGCCGCGAGGATCACGGGGGCGTCCTTCGAACCGGCCGAGTTCCACTGCGCCAGCATCGCGTTCAGGAAGAAGTGATCCCCGCTCGAAGCGGGTAGCCGCTCGGCGAGTTCGACGGTCGTGTTCTTGCCGGCGACGGTGCCTTCGATGGTCAGCGTGAGGCTGGCGACCGGGGCGGGCAGTTTGCCGAGCACGAGCGTGCTGCGGTCGGCCCGCAGGGGGGGCAGGCGGTTCGGGAGCAGTTCGACCCCGGCGATGCCGAAGGTTGCTTTGTCGGCCTTCAACACCGGGGCGTCGAAGGCGGAGCACAGGCGCTTGGCGAAGTCGGCGCTGCCGTTGGTTCCGGAGAGGTTCTCCTTGGCGCGGATCACCAGGCCGCCGGTCGACATGCTGAGGCCGTGGAGGTTGTTCGCGGAGACCGTGAGGCCGAGGGGCACCGCGAAGAACTGCGTGTTCTGGTCGGCGAGCCGATTGCCGAGCTCGACGCGGACTTGTTCCGTGATCGGGGTGCCCGAGGTGCTTTCGCCGTCGCCGAGGTACAAGATGATCTGCTGGCGGGCGGCCTTGCCTTCGAATTTCTTGGCGACGGCGTCGAGGCCGGCCTTCAAGTCGATGGAGCCGGCGGCGTATTCGGTGTTCGCCAAGCGGTGGATCGATTCGGCGATGCTCTTGTCGGTCGGGGCTTGGAAGCCCTTCGTGAGGGAGCGCGTATGGTCGGCGCTATCGATGTTGAGCGTCCAGATGTCGAGGCGGTCGTCGGCGCCGAGCTTCTTGCCCAGGGCTTCGATCACCGAACCGGCGTGCTTCATCGGGTCGCCCGCTTGGCTGGCGGAGGTATCCACCAGCACCAGCACGTCCCGGGGTCGCGCGGCGGTGACCGGGAGCACCGGCTTCACCTGCCAGGCGAAGATCGTCTCGCCGGCCGGGTTCTTGTACGCCAGAACCGGTTTATCGCTGAACTTGGTCTTCGCCAGTTCGTCGATGACCTTGTTGGCGTCGAATTTCGGCGTCGCGGTGGCGACGGGCACGGCGGGGGCCGTCGGGGAACCCGACCGAACATCGCCGAACACGGTGGTCCCGACGACGGCGCAAGCGGCCGCCCCTCCGAGAACCGCGCTCAGCAGCCTGAGGCTTTTGACAAGGGTCATGGCCCGGGCGCTCCTGGGTAGGTTCGACGGATCGGGCGACAGCCGCGAGCCGCAGAACACAAAGAACGGGATGAGTGACAATTATAAGGTCGGAACCCGGCACGCCGCCATTCGAATCCGCCGAAAAGCCGCCGCTTGCCAAGGTACTGGACCGGAACGGTTCGCACAACCGCGCCGACCCACGCCCCGCCGAACCGGGATTGCGCCCGGATCGGTGATCCCAACTCTACCCGGCACAACGCCGCCGGCAGCCGAGTGTTGGCGCGAAAGTGCGAACCGCAGGGGCCGGGGTCAAGCGCAACCGGGTTCGGCGCTGCAATCGGCACGCCCGGCGGAATTGCGGAAGGCCGAAACACGGGAGAAACTGCAAGGTTTTGGCAAAATTGCGATGTTCGGGGCGACCGACTTCCGATCCGCACTCGCTACAACGACTCCATGCCGATTCTGATGATCCTTTTGCTGGCCGCGGCGTGCTTGCCGGTGCCTTGGCCGGCACCCGTCGAAGACCTCGATGCCCCGACCGTCGCCGCAATCGCCGCGCTCTTCGTCCTCGGTTCGATCGCCTTGGCCAGCTTCGCCTGCCGGATGGTGGTGCGGGGCGCCCGTGCGGAGTCCGCCTCGGCCGCGAGCCTCTATTTCCGCCTGCGGCGCCGGCTCGGGTTGTGGAACCTCTGGGGCACGGTCGCGGTCGTCCTCGGCGGTTGGGGCTGGGCCGTGCGCGAACTCGCGTCGGATGAGCGCGGGGTTTTGGCCCCGTTCGCCGAGGTGCTCGTGCCGGCGCCGTTCTTGGCGATCCTGCTGTCGAATTGGTTCGTCTGGTTCTTCGCCGAGCGGGCCTTGCACCGGGGCGCGGGTCGCAGCCCGCTTTTCTGGAGCCTGCCGGGGTACATCCTCCAACAGGCCCGGCAGTTCGCCCTGCTCGTCTTTCTGCCCGTCCTCATCATCGCCACGCAGCAGTCGATTGCCCGGCACCTCCCCGAACTCGCGAATTCGACACCGTACCAAGTGGCTTCGCTCTTCGGCGCCCTCGGTTTGTTGCTGGCCCTGCCGCTGTTCGTGAAGCCGATCCTCGGTTTGAAGCGGATGCCCGACGGGGCGATCCGCGACCGCTTGCGGGCCACGGCGGTGCGGATGCGCTTCCGCTGCACCGGCTGGCTGCTCTGGCCGACGCGCGGCCTCATCGCCAACGCGATGATCGTCGGGGTGCTGCCGTGGGCGCGGTACGTCATCTTCACCGATCGCCTGCTCGACGCGCTCGATCCGCCCGAACTCGACGCCGTCGTCGGCCACGAAATCGGCCACGCCCGCCACGGCCACATCCCGTACTACTTCGGCTTCTTCGCACTCAGTTCGCTCGCGGGGGGAACCGGCTTCGCCATTTGGGAAATGTTGGCGCTGCCCGCGAACAGGCTCGGCGATTTCGCCCTGCTCTTCGCCATGGCCGGATTGGGGGTCTACATCTTCGCGGTCTTCGGCTTCCTCTCGCGCGTCTGCGAGCGCCAAGCCGATTTGGTCGGCGTCCGGGCGGCGTCCTGCGGCGATCCCTGCTGCGAGGGGCACTTCGAGGAGACGGTGTTGAACGACGGCGGCCGGGCGATCTGCCCGAGCGGGATTCGGGCCATGGTGCGGGCGCTCGATTGGGTGATGCAGTTGAACGGGTTGGACCGCCCCGAACGCGGCTCGCTGCGGCAATGGATTTACGCGTGGTGGAAGTCGTGGCAGCACGGGCCGCCGTCGCACCGCATCGATTTTTTGCTATCGCTGCTCGACGAACCCGAGCGCGCCGCCCGGCACGACCGCTACGCCTTCCGGGTGCGGGTCGCCCTGATGGGCCTCTTATTCGGCGCGCTGGCCGGCGGGATCGCCGTGCTCGGCTGGGACGAATTCCTGCGGCAGATGTAGCGAAGAGTCTGGCTAATTTATCTGGCGGCCTTTCAGGCCGGAAAATCAAGGCATGACTCATTGCGACTCGCTCCACTCCGACAACCTCCAAGAATCGTTGCTACACCCCACCCCGATGGGTGCAACAAAGTTTTCTGGCACTTGACAAATCGCATGTTTTCCCGAGCGGGGTGGCGTTAGCCCCCCGTGGGTATGAAATGGATGGTCTGTCGATGCCACGGGGGACTGACGTCCCCCGCTCGCGAAGAAGGTCTTTCCCCGAGACCGCCAGAATCCGTTGGTGCAC
>JANOSQ010001053.1:0-4331 GCA_031415915.1 Fimbriiglobus sp.
TTGGCTCAACGCCGATCCCGAGGACGCGGCAATCTTTGAACAGCAAGTGCGCGACGTCTGCGAAACGTATCGCGCCGCGCCGAAACGGCTGGAAACGGAGGGCATCCGCACGGTCTGCGTCGACGAGAAGACGAGTATCCAGGCGCTCGAACCGGCGGCCCCGACCAAACCGATGCGGCCCGGCCTGATCGAGCGGCGCGAGGTCGAGTCCAAACGGCACGGCACGCAGGTGCTCATCGGCAACTTCGAAGTCGCGACCGGCGAGGTGATCGCTCCGACGGTGCAGCAGACCCGCGGCGAGGCCGACTTCGCCACGCACATCGAGCGCACCATCGCGACCGATCCCGAGGCGGGTTGGATCTTCGTGGCCGACAACTTGACCACGCACGGCTCGGCCACGCTGGTGGTGTTGATCGCGGGCTTGTGCAGCATCCCGGCGGAGGCGCTCGGCGCGAAGGGGACGAGCGGGGTGTTGAAGTCGGTGGCGACGCGGAAGGCGTTCTTGACGGACGCGAGTCACCGGGTGCGGTTCGTGTACGTGCCGAAGCACACCTCGTGGCTGAACCAGATCGAGATCCGGTTCAGCATCCTGAGTCGCCGGGTGATCCGCCGCGGCGAGTTCCGCTCGACGGCCGACCTGCGGGATCGGATTCTGAAGTTCATCGACTACTACAACAACACGATGGCGAAGCCGTTCAAGTGGACATACGCCGGGAGGCCGCTGAACGTGTGAACTTGGCTAAACCACCCGCACTCATGGCGGGGTGAGTCAGCCAGGGTGATCTAGCCCCGCCTCCGATCCCGTGTCTCCGCGCTCGGCGCCGATCAGGAGGCCGACGATGCCCAGACCGAGGAAAAACAAACTAGTCCGCGAGCGCCACTTTTCGTGGATTCTTAGCCGCCGCGGGGGCGTGTGGTGGGCGGATGGCCGCAGCCACAACGCGATCAACGCTGGCCGGCACTCGCTGGGGACTAAAAACATCGAGGATGCCCTTCGACTTCTACAGCGCCTCGATTCGACGGTGGCCGTCGCGCACAAAATGGCCGAACCCGAAGAGCTGGCGCCGATCGCCGGCGACGAACTGCCCCTCGCGGTCGGCCGCAAACTGTACGAGGCCCACATATCGCGTCCCCGCGTCGCCGGAGGTACGAAAAAAACAACCCAAACGCGCTATCGGCCCGTCCTCGACAAGTTCCTGAGCTTCTTGGCCGAAATGGGGATCACCAACTGGAACAGCGTGACGGTGCAAGTCCTCGTGGCGTATTTGAAGTACCTCGAAGAGAACAAAAAGTCGTACGGGACGCTCTACTTGGAGGGCAACACCGTGAAACAGATCGTCGCGTTCTTGATCGCCCAGAAACGGCTGCCGGCTTCGGCGAGGATCGATCTGCCGCTCCGTAAGCCGCAAGGGTCCGATACGTACTGCTGGACGAAGGCCGAGGTGGTCGCGATTCTGAATTACACCCGCGACCGGCCGGAGTTGCGTTGGCTCTACGTACTCCTCGCCACCCTGGCTTACTCGGGGATGCGCATCGGCGAAGCGATCGATTTGCGCTGGCGCAACGTCGACCTCGCCACGGGCAAGATCAAGGTCGTCGACGACTCGACGACGGGCCGGGCGAAGGGCGGATCGGCGCAGACCAACAAGGGGGGCCGGGATCGATCCTTCCCGATCCACGACGAACTGATGCCGATCCTCCAAGGCATCCCGAAGCACGTCGACGGCTACGTTTTCCACGGTCCCCGCGGCGCCCGGCTCAAAGCCGACACGATTCGCAACATACTCGTCCGCGACGTACTCGCACCGCTCGCGCCCTCATTCCCGACTCCGAAAGGGGAGACGGGATTCGCCGACGGCCGTTTGCATTCGTTCCGCCACTTTTTCTGCTCGCTCTTCGCCATCGAAGGGGCGTCGCAGCAAGTGGTGATGCAGTGGTTGGGGCATCGGGATTCGAAACTGATCCAGCATTACTTCCACCTGCACGACGACCAGTCGCGCCGGCAGATGGGGCGGATCTCGCTGTCCGATGGCACTTCGCCGGCGGACGCGGTATGATTCACACAAACCCGGTGCCGGGCTGAGAGTTCCAATGGGAGATATCGAGTTGATTGACACAGTGATTGTCACAGTGGACTGTGACAATCACCCGAGTCCGGCTAAAATGGCTGTTTTTTCAGTCTTTTTCGGCCGGTGCAAAAGATCCAACGGAGAGGAAGGGATTCGAACCCTTGGTACAATTTTACTCGTACGCGGCTTTAGCAAAGCCGTGCTTTCGACCACTCAGCCACCTCTCCGGCTCCGGCAATCTTAGCAGCGTCCGCGGCGACCGACAATGCGCAGTCGGTACAAATCGGGCGGAGCCGACCGCCATTCGGCTGGAAATGCCGGCTCCGGGGCGGGCGACCGCGTAAAGTGAGTGCAAATCCCCGCGGTGCTCGCATGATCCGACCGTCCATCCTCGCCATGAAGGGTTACACGCCCGGCGAGCAGCTCAACGACCCCGGTATCGTCAAGCTGAACACCAACGAGAACCCCTACCCGCCGTCGCCGCTGGTCTTCGAGGCCGTGCGAGCGGCGCTGACCGGCGACCGCCTCCGCAAGTACCCGCAGCCGATGGGGGATACCTTCCGCGCCGCGGCCGCGGAGGCGCTCGGCGTCAGCGCCGACTCCATCCTCATTGGCAACGGGTCGGACGACATCCTGACGATCCTGACACGCGCGTTCGTTCCCGAGGGGGGCCGGATGGCCTCGCTCACACCGAGCTACAGCCTGTACCAGTCGCTCGCGGACATTCAGGGGGCGACGTTTCACACCGTCTCGTTTCAGCCGGACTGGACGGTGCCGAAGCCGTGGCCGTTGAAAGGAACGCACCTCACCTACTTGGCGAATCCGAATTCGCCGAGCGGCACCGTGCTCCGCCCCGCCGAGGTCGAAGCGCTCGCCCGACAGGTTCCGGGGATGTTCGTACTCGACGAAGCCTACGCCGATTTCGCCGAAGACAACGGGGTGTCACTGTTGGCGAAGCTGCCGAATCTGGTGATTACGAGGACGTTCAGCAAGTTCTACGCGCTCGCCGGCATCCGCTTCGGCTTCGCCATCGCGGCGCCGGCGATCATCCGGGAATTGGCCAAGGTGAAGGACTCGTACAACTGCGACGTCCTCAGCCTCGCGGCGGCGACCGCGGCCATCGGCGACCAAGAGTATTACGCGGGCTTGCGGTCGAAGATTTTGGCCAGTCGCGGTCGCCTGAGTGTGTCGCTGGCGGAACTCGGATTCCAAGTCACGCCGAGCCAAGCCAACTTCCTCTGGTGCCGACGGCCGGATCGCCCGCTGAAGCCGATCTACGAGTCGTTGAAGCAACGGAAGATTCTGGTACGCCACATGACTTACGAAGGGTACGGCGACGGGCTGCGGATCACGGTCGGCTCGCCGGCGGAAATCGAAAAGCTCTTGTCGGCACTCCGCGACATTCTCTGAGGTTCGCCATGCCCGCTCGCACGATCCTCGCGATACTTCTCGGTGGAAGTTCCCCCGCTGAGGCGCCGCCGCTTATCCGTGACCTTCCTGGACGAAGTTCTTGTTCCACGCGGGGATGACCACCAGCAAATCCTGCGTACCATCCGGGACGCATTGGCAACTCAACCGAGATTCGGGCGTGACGGCGCGCGCGGTATCGAGCATGTCTTCTTCGTCGTCGGTGGCGGCGTTGCAACTCGCCCGGCCTTGTTGCACGTAGACGTGGCAAGTCGCGCAAGCGCAGACGCCGCCGCAGGCGTGGTCGATCTCGACGCCGGCGCCGTAGGCGAGATCCATGATGCTCCCGGGCTCGCCGCTGCGGCCGAACGGCAACGCCGCGGGATCGACGCGGAGTTCTTTCGTCTCGTTCGTCTCTTGCAGCACGAAGGTGATTTTGAACGGCTTCGTGGCCGCTTGTGCGTTCACGGGCGTGATGTAGGGGTTCTTGCCCGCCATCGGCTGGGGTCTCGGCATCGGGGAAACGAAAAAGCACGGGGATTGCCCCCGTGCCGGTATTGTATCGGTCGCCGGTCGGGCCGTTATTGCACCGGGAACTTCAACTCGTTCTTCACGTCTTTGACGCCGGGTGTCAAGCGGATCATGTTCTCGATCAAGCGGGCTTCGTCTTCGTCCTTGGCGTTGCCCTTCAGCACGATGACGCCGCCGTCGCCCGCGGTCACATTGACCCCCTTGGCGTCGGCGATGCTGCTCGACGTGTCGATCATTCCGCGGAGGTCGGTTTGCATCTGGGCGACCGGAATGCTGGGGGCGGCGAACTTGAGGGTGGCCGTGTACGAGATCTGCCGGCCGGTG
>JANOSQ010001054.1:0-4108 GCA_031415915.1 Fimbriiglobus sp.
ATTCCCCACCCCCGGCGGCCGCCCCCCCACCGCTCGGTTGAACAACTCCAAGAACCGTTGCCACACCCCGCTGGCAATGGGGAGTTGACCCTCTCACTTCTTCAGCTTCTCACGTTTCTTGATTCTCGTGATCGCCTCTTCGGCCATGCCTCTCACATTCAAGGCACCGGTGTAGCGGTCGTCCTTGGCCAACTTCTCGAGTGCGGGTAATGCTTTCGCGGTTCCCATTTCTGCCAAAGCACCGCAGGCTTTGACGTGGAGCCAGCCGTTATCAACGCCCAAGCCCTCGATGAGATTCGGTTCGACTTCGGGTCCCCCCAGATATCCGAGGGCGTGGGCGGCAAATCCCGGGGTGGTGTAATCCTTGAGTTTCAGCAACTTCAACAGTGGTTCCAACGCGCGCGGATCTCCAGAATTACCGAGGGCGAGCATCGTTTCGCGCTGTGTCTTCGGCTTGTCCTTCAACGCCGCCAAGAGGGCCGGGACCAAATCTTTGTGCGGACGCAGGAACGCCAGCCACGTCCCCCACTCGTAGTCGCCGTCTTTCATCTCGCGCATGATCGCACCCGGCTGGAGCGACGCTTCCACATCGCGCTGGAAAACCCGCCGGGCCTCGCCACCCGTTGGCGTCTCCGCGAGGAATTTGAGCACTTGCGAAGTGTTCCGCCGACTGTGCCCGCGCCAGAGCGCCTGCGCCGCCGCCAAACGCTCGCGCGGTTCGCGCTCGGTGTCGACCAAGATTTTCCGGCAGTTCGTTTCGCTGTCATCGCTGATCGATGAACAACCGAATTGGAGTTCTTCCGGGTTGTAGACCGAGAATTGTCCTTCGCTGATTCGTTCCGGTGGGGTCGGGAGACTGTTCGATGATCGAAGGGTGAACGTCTGGGGAACATTCGGTGGCCAATGGGCAATGACCGTGTCGGTGGAGGCCAGGAGATAAACCGCGATCCAAACCATGGCTGACTCCCGAAAATGGAATCGGACATCACCCGCATCACCCGACCGGATTGGACAGGGTGCCGATGCCGCCGATCGAAATCTCCACCGAATCCCCCGTTGAAAGGGAGAAGGCGTCCGGCGGGACGATGCCGGTGCCGGTCATCAGCAGAACCCCGTGGGGGAATGCATTCTCCTTGCCGAGCCATTCGACCAAATACTCCGGCGTGCGGTTCATCTGGGCGATGCTCGTGCTGCCGTCGAAGGCGACTTCGCCGCCGCGGTGGATCACCAAGCGGATTTCGCACGCCGTCAATTCGGGGATCGCATCGGCGAGTGTCACCCAAGGGCCGACGGAGCACGAGCCGGTGTAGATTTTAGCCTGCGGCAGATAGAGCGGATTCTCGCCTTCGATGTCGCGGGAGCTGACGTCGTTGCCGACGGTGTAGCCGACGATCTTCAATCCGGGCGTGACCACGAGGGTCAACTCCGGTTCGGGGACGTTCCACTTGCTGTCGGCCCGCACGCGGATCGGATCGCCCGGATGGGTGACGCGTTCGGGCGTCGCCTTCATGAACAATTCCGGCCGGGCGGCACTGTAGACCTTGTCGTAGAACTGCGCCGCCCCGGCCGATTCTTCTTCTCGCGCCACCTTGCTGCGTTTGTAAGTGACCCCCGCGGCCCAGACCTCCTGGCGATCCACCGGGGCCAGGAAACTCAGGTCGGCAATGGGCAACCCGGTGCCGCCGGGGTGGAGTTTGGCGACGAGTTCGCGCGGGTTGGCGGCGTGCAAAATATCGGCGAGGGTCTCGACGCCGGGGACACGGGCGAGGTCGAGGGGGTACGCGGTGGCGTCTTCGATCACGGCCACGCCGACGCGGCCGAGGGGTGTGCGGAACTTCGCCAGCTTCATGAAATTGACCGGTTCGCGGGGAGGGGATATGATGCCAACATATACCGGTGCAAAGTTTCGAGGAGATGGCGATGACGGCCGATAGTTTTGAACTGGCGCTGCAAATCATGCGTCAACGCGTCCCATTCCAACCGTTCACGATCGCTTTGGTCAACGGTGATCGACTCGAGGTCGATCATCTGGATGCGCTGATGGTGCGCGAAAGCTTGGCGATTTTTTTCGCACCCGGAAAAGTCCCTCAGCTCTTTGACCACGAGGGAGTCGCCCAACTCATCGGCGACCTGATGAATGCCAACGAGTCGATCGCGTGACGCATCACCGCACTATCGAGGGCGACGCACCCAGCGGTGCCAGATAGACCGGCCGCACGAACACGCCGAGCAGCGGTGAGTGCTTGAGGGCGTGGCTGCTGCCGACTTGGCCCGAGTAGTTCTCGGGAACATAAGGTGCCAACGCGGGAGCCAGCCAACGGGCCATCGCGGGGAACATGCTCACCCCGGTCTTGGTGTTGTGCCGGCCATCTTTCACTTTCAACACGGTCGGGTGAATCCCCTTCTTCGCGGCCACATCGATGAAATGCTCGGCTTGGGCGTCGAGGTTGAACTCGTCCTTTTCGCCGTAGCCGAGGAACAGGTTGTAGTCCGCCGGTTGGACATTCCGGGTCTCGAGCAGTTCGATGGGGTTGTTCGCCGAAAGCACCTTCAGCACATCCGAATTATCGCGGCCGAAGAGCGGATCGATCATGCGGCGCTGGCGGATCAGGATGACCCCGTAGAAGCGGCCGACGATCTCATTGCGCGGGAACTCCGTCCGCAGCGTGACGCAATTGGGGTCGTAGTCGCTGTTGTACTTCCCGTGGCAATCGAGGTAGCGCATGTTGAGCGGCGGCATGATGCCGGCGATGTTGCCGAAGAGTTCCTTGTGCTTGAAGCCCAAGCTGTAGGCGCCGTAGCCGCCCATGCTGGCCCCCGCGATGACGTGGGCCTCGCGCTCGGGTCGGACGGCGAATTTCTTGAACGTGAATGCGACCACGTCATCGACGATGTAGTCTTCGAATCGTCCGGCACGCGAGTTCAAATAGAAGCTGCCCGTGTTGAAGAGCGACGGCTTCCCCTTCACGCTGGCATCGGGGGCGGCGATGATCATCGGCGGGATGGCGCCCGTGCGGATGCCCTCGTCGATGTGCGGGATGAAATCGAGGAAGTTCTTTTCGTCGTGCCCGAAGCCGTGCAGCCAGAGCATGAAGGGGAACTGCGTTTTGCCGTCGTACCCCGGCGGCGTGTAGATGTAGACCTCGCGCTTCTCGTCGAGGGCTTTGGAGCAGATGCGCCGATCGACGTTGTGGTTGTCGGTGAAGTCGTGGACTTTGCCGCCGATCTTGCCGTTCACCCGTTCGAGTTTGTTGGGCCCGAAGTTGCGGAAGATGCTCCAGAACGCATCGGAGCGCGCGGGTACTAGGCCGAGCGAAATCAGCGAGGCGAGCAGCAGGAAGCAAACTCGGGGCGGGGACATCGTGGCTCCGGGATCCGTTCCGCTCCGTCTCAGGTATCGACGGTGAACGGGAATGGGGTTGAGGTATCGGCCTTGCGCCGGGCTGTCGATTCCGTGGTGAGTCCGGCAGAGGCGGATCAACGGGGAGAATCGAGTGTGCCGGTTGTAACGGCCGATTCGACCGCGTCGCATAGCGCGGGGGTAAAGGGCACCGCGGCGCCGGATGGTGGAGCATTCGGCACGAGTTTCTTCACGATGGCGGCGATCAGTTCGGGCAAGCCATCGCCGCGCGTCGCGGAGACGGGAATCAATCGCGAGCGATCCACCAGTGCCAGAGCCGCATCGACCTTGTTGCCGACGACGATTTCCGGCGCGGGGTCGAGATCGGGCCACTGTTGAACGTCGGCCGCGAGATCAACGACCCAGATGCGGAGATCGGCGCGAGCGTATTCCGCGCGGGCGCGGTCTATCCCCGCCGTTTCGAGTTCGTCTGCGCCGGTTCGCATTCCGGCGGTATCGCAGAGTTCCACGGGCCAACCGTCGAAAGCGACCTGCACTCGGACGACATCGCGGGTCGTCCCGGGGATCGGCGCCACGACGCTGCGCTGGAAGCCGGCGACGGCGTTGATGAGCGAGCTTTTGCCGACGTTCGGGGGGCCCGCGATGACGACTTTCCACGGGGTAACGAGGTGCCGACCGACTCCGATCCAGACCTCACCCCCCGGCCCCCTCTCCGAAACGCAGAGGGGGAGATGATCTCCATTCCGG
>JANOSQ010001055.1:0-2362 GCA_031415915.1 Fimbriiglobus sp.
TCGCGGCGGTGCTCGGGGCCGGCTGCGCGTGGAGCCGGTACGGCCGGCGGGCGCCGGGCGCCGATCAATTGATGGAACCGAAGGGGGTGTTGGCGAAACGCTGGTACTTCGACGATGTGTACGACGCCGTCTTCCTGCGCGGTTCGCTGCGTGTGGCGAAGGCATCGGCGGATGCGGATCGCAGCGGGCCGGAGCAACCGAAGCGGCTCACGCTCGACGCTGCCGTGAGCAGTTTGGCCACGCTCACGCTGATCGGCGGGCGCTATTTGCGGATGACCCAAACCGGCCAAGTGCGGCAGTACGTGCTCGTGCTGGCCTTGACCTTGATCGGCGTCCTCTGGATGCTAGTCGTTTTCGCGCGGTAGTCGGTTGTTGGTTGGTCACGCTCTGCGTGACGTGGGCGTCACGCAGGAGCGTGACCTACGAAAATCGTGGAAGGATAACCCCCGGAAATGCTCGAACCGTTCTTCCCCCCGGCCGACCGCGAACTGGACCTCATCCAGCTCTCGTTGCTCGTCTTCCTCCCGGCCGGGGTCGCGCTGCTGCTGCTCGTCTGGCCGAGCCGGTTCCGCGATGGCATGCGCTGGCTCGCCCTATTCGGCGCCGCCGCTACGCTCGCCGTGGCGCTCTGCACGCTCATCGACTACCACCGGCTGCTGGAATCGCAATCGGATCGCGAAACCCGCAGCATGTACCATCCGGATACCCGGCTCGACAGCCGGGCGGACGAAGCGCTGGCCCACACCGCGACCAACCGCAGCTTCCGAAGCGACGACCTGATCGTCCGTCGGCCGTGGGTGTCGAAATTCGACGTGGACTACGCCCTCGGCGTCGATGGCATCAGCTTGGCGATGGTGCTGCTGACCGCCCTCGTCACCTTCTTCGCGCTCATCGCCAGTTGGAAGATCGAGGAGAACCTGCGCGGCTATCTCATCCTGATTCTGGTGCTCGAAAGCGGCGTCCTCGGGGCGTTCCTCGCCCTCGATCTGTTCCTCTTCTACGTCTTTTACGAAGTCATGCTGATGCCGATGTACTTCCTCATCGGCCTCTGGGGCGGGCAGCGGCGCAAGTACGCCGCGATCAAGTTCGTGATCTACACCCTCGTCGGCAGCGTGGGTTTGCTCGCCGCGATCATCGCGCTCTACTCGGTCGATGTGCGCGATTTCGTCCCCGTCGAAACGGCCCAAGAACGCACCCGGCAGGTGAAGCGCGACCACCCGAGCCTCACGGTCGATCAGGTGAACGACCGCGCCGAGATCCACACCTTCGACGCCCAGACGCTCTCCAAGGTCGGCCGGGCGGTGATGCTCGTGCTCGGCGGGCAAGAGGATCGCTTGGTCAGCCGCGATGCGAAATCGCCGACGCCGAACGCGGTGCCGCTCTTCGCCCCCGGCGTGAACCGCGAAGCGGCCATCGCCCGCCTGAAGACGCAGGCCGTGTGTACGCCGACGTACCAGTACATCCTGTTCGCGCTGCTCTTCCTCGGCTTCGCGGTGAAGGTGCCGATCATCCCGCTGCACAGTTGGTTGCCCGATGCCCACGTCGAAGCGCCGACGCCCATCTCGATGATCCTCGCCGGGGTGCTCCTCAAACTCGGCGGCTACGGCTTGATCCGCTTCGCCTTCCCGATCTGCCCGTGGGCCGCGGATCAATTGTCGTGGTACGTCGGCCTCATCGGCGTCATCGGCATCGTCTACGGGGCCTTCGTCGCCATGGGGCAGACCGACTTCAAACGCCTGCTCGCCTATTCTTCGGTCTCGCACATGGGCTACGTCGTCCTCGGGTTGGCCTCGTGGGGGGCGCGCAGCGACTACTGGCAATGGGGTGTCAACGGCGCCCTCTTCCAGATGATCTCCCACGGCATCACCTCGGCGGCGCTCTTCTTCGCCGTGGGCGTCATCTACGACCGGGCCCACCACCGCGAGATCAACGGCTTCGGCGGCTTGAAAGAACCGATGCCCGTCTACTCGGGCCTGAGCGCGATTCTGTTCTTCGCGTCGATGGGCTTGCCGGGGCTGTGCGGGTTCGTCGGCGAATTCCAAGTCATGCTCGCCGCGTGGAACTACTGCTGGTTCCTCGGCACGATGTCGATCCTCGCCACGATCCTCACCGCGGGTTACTTACTGTGGGCGTGGCAGCGCGTGTTCCTCGGTGTCAACCCGTTGACAGCGAAGTACCCGGACGTCAGCGCCCGCGAAGCGGCGGTGCTGATTCCGTTGGCCATTCTGGCGATTGTACTCGGGGTGCTACCCGGACTGACGGTCTTCCAATGGACCGAACCGGCCGTGACGGGCTGGATCGACAACCTCGCCAAATTGAAGGGGTGATCGCTTGTTCTTCGGGCCGGGTTGTTCGATGCCTT
>JANOSQ010001056.1:0-1599 GCA_031415915.1 Fimbriiglobus sp.
CGACGCCCCTCCGTCGACCTGCAGGGACGGCACGGACAGCCCGGCCTCGGCGGTCATCGCGTCGACCACGTCGTCATTGGTAGAGGTCGTCTCGCACGAGTGGCGGCTTGAGGAGGCATCTGCCGAGAGCGAGTTGCCTACATTCTCGGTCACGATCAAGACACGGGTCGTTGGCCAGCGGACGTCCTAACAAGGTGCTACAGGGGAGGGTGGCCTCCCTTCCGGTTCATAAGTCACTCTATCAGGGCCGCCGCCGTCCCTGAGCTTCGTCATTCGGTGGCGTAGTTCGCAAAAAAAAAGACATTCCGTACGAGGAGGCCGTTGGCATGCGTCGGTTGATCCTAGCTTTTTTGTTGTTGGCGTGGATCGGCATGATCCTAGCGTGCAGTGGAGGCTCGAAAACCCAAAACTCGGCCGACATCAAACCGACAAAGGTCGATGACTTGCGAGGGGCGGTCGAACTCACTCGCAAGGCGCGGGTCAATTTCAATCACAAGTTTTCGAACGAGCGATTGGAATTCACTGCCAAGGTCTATTCGGTTCAAGACCACCGGCGAAATGGGGAAGGTTGGGGGGTGATTGCCAATCCCGTTGATCCGTCCGACGACTCAGTTGTACTAACTTGCTGGTTCGATGATAAGGGTGCAACCGGGATCGGCAAGGCTCAAAAGGGGGATCGCGTCAAGATCAGTGGCTCGCTCAGAATCGGCTCCAGGGACGACAAAGGGAGTGTACTTTTGGACTTCCATGAATGCGAACTGAAGTAGGTGAAGTCCCAGCGCACTTATAGCTGGCTGTGGGAGTAAGGCACGCTGAACCGCTCTCATGGCCGACTCGATTGAAAACGACAATCCTTGAGCGGCCTCCGCGGGTCGCTCCATCGCGCTTCCCGGCACCCTTCGATTCACCATTGTCCCACGCCCGACACGGGGTGGTGCCTGCAAAAGGCACTCCCAGCGGAGTTCACTTCCCGCGTCGGGCCTCGCGGACTCGGCCCGACCTATGCAATCCCGGCGCCCGATACGCGGGTAACCAACCCCAAGGTCGAACTCCAACGGAGACCACCGGGCGCTGAGTCGGCGAGTTTCCAAACTCGCCGATATATCGAGAGCGGACTCGGCGCAGCTGCGCTGAGTATTACAGCCGGCTCCGTTCGCGGGCTTCTTGGTAGCAGGCTTCGAAATCGACGTTCACCGTCAGCCCGGAGTTCAAACCCAAAGGGAGTTCCGGGAGGGGCGAACCGAGCGCGAGTGTCCGGATCCGCAATTCGATGGTCTCGGAATCCCCGACGCGGATCGGGCGGTATGAGACGGCGGACAATTCTCCCCCGTCCACCGCCGCAAGCGCCGGGTGCAAGAGCGCGAGCAAGTCGTCGAGCGGTCGACTTTTCCGCGAGGTGACCACGTCGAGCACGATCACACCCATGCCGCGCTGGAGGTACGCGGCGCATTTGCAAGCGAACGCCCGCCGGCTCTCGGTGCGATCTTTGTTCGCCGGCGAGACCAACTCGATGGCTGCGTCCAAGTTCGGCCCGCCGGAGGTTTCGATGACGTTCACCGCGAACTCGGGCGGGAAGATCGCGGGCAGCACGAGCGTCGG
>JANOSQ010001057.1:0-17107 GCA_031415915.1 Fimbriiglobus sp.
GAAGGCGGGCCCCGAGATGATCAAGGGCGTCCGCGCTTCGTCGATCAGGATGTTGTCGACTTCGTCGATGATCGCGTAGTTCAACGGGATGCGCTGCACTTGCCGCTGCCACGGTTGGTACTTCAGGTCGTCGAAGCGGGCCGGCTTCATGTTGTCGCGGAGGTAGTCGAAGCCGAATTCGCTGCTGGTGCCGTAGGTGATGTCGCACTCGTAGGCGTGGCGTTTGTCTTCGCCTTCTTGGTCGCTCTGGATGTAAGCCGCCGAAACGCCGAGGGCGTTGTAAATCGGCAGCATCCACTCGCAGTCGCGGCGGGCGAGGTAATCGTTGACCGTGATGACGTGGACGCCTTCGCCGGTGAGGGCGTTGAGATACGCCGAGAGAGTTGCAACCAGCGTCTTGCCTTCGCCCGTCACCATTTCCGAGATGTTGCCGCCGTGGAGTATGGCCCCCCCGACGATTTGCACGTCGTAGTGGCGCATATTTTTGGAACGCCGCGCGGCTTCCCGGCAGGCGGCAAAGGATTCGGGCATGAGGTCGTCGAGCGTTTCCCCCGCTTGGAAACGCGCCCGGTACTTGATGCTCAGCCCTTTCAATTCGTCGTCGGTGAGCGCGGTCATCTGGGCTTCGAGAGCGTTCGTGCGTTCGAGGATGCTCCCCGGCAAGATGGTGTGGACGGTGGCGTTCTTCGGGCGGACGTAGCCGACGGCTTTCACGGCGCGGTCGTTGGCGGAGCCGAACAGCCGGCCGACGAACCCGAGGCTCCCTTCGACGAAGCCGTTGAAGGTGTCGCCGAGCTTATCCCAGATACCGGTTTTCATCGCCGTGTCGGTCGCCATGGTCGAATCGCCTCGAAGCGGGAGCAGTTTGCGAACGGTCAATCTAAGACGGGGCGGAAACGGGGTCAATACGAACGCCCGCAGAGTCCGCGCAGCCCGCACAACCCAAACGGGACGCAATGGGGCTCGAAACTCGCCTTCGGGGACGGCGCTGCTGCCCGATTCGGACAAAGCGACGATTCATAGAGGTTTTAGGAGTGGAGCGAGTCGTTCTGAATGTCGCGCCCTGATTCTCCGGCCTGTAAGGCCGGTTCTGTCAGCCCAGGTCGGAGTTGGCGAAGCCGACGGAGGCCTGGGATCCCAAGCGAGAAAGAAGTCCGGCCTGCAAGGCCGGTTCAAGGCCGACAATGAATCGGCCTTTCAGGCCGAAGGGAATTTTCGACTCGTCACCCGGGCCTCCGAAGACTCCGGCCCGGGCTGACAGAATCGGCCTTACAGGCCGCAGAATCAGAACGGGACATTCATCGCCAGTCATCTCTACTGCGAAATCAGTCCCACTCGAGTAAACTCCAATCATAGTTGCTACACCTCGGTAAGATGCCGCCGATCGTTCCCCGCCCGAGATCGACCCATGCCCATCGACCGCCGCCATCTGTTCCGCGCCGTCGCCGCACTCGGGATCGGCACGCCCGCGTTCCACCGGGCCGTCGCCGCCGAGGCGATCCGCGAGGAACCCAAGGAACCGGAACCGATCACCGCCATCACGGCCGAGATGGTGAAGAACGCGGAATGGATCGCGGGGTTGACGCTCACCGAAGACGAGCGCAAGGCGGTCGCGGCCGGGCTGACGCGCAGCCTCGCCGCGCTCGACGCGGCTCGCAAGATCGCGATTCCCAACAGCGTCGGCCCGGCGATCCAGTTCAACCCCGCGCCCGGCTTGGCTCCGTCCAAAGACGGTCGCGGGACCGTGACCGCGCCGAAGCTCGACGGCGCGAAGCCGGCGACGGACGACGACCTTGCCTTCGCCACGGTCGCCCAACTCGCCGATCTCGTCCGCACCAAGAAAGTGTCGTCGGTCGAACTGACGAAGCTCGCCCTCGCGCGGTTGAAGAAATACGACCCCGCCCTGCTCTGCGTGGTGACGTTGACCGAAGAACTCGCGCTGAAGCAGGCGAAAGCCGCGGACGAAGAAATCGCGGCCGGGAAGTACCGCGGCCCGCTGCACGGCCTGCCCTGGGGGGCGAAGGATCTCATCGCCTATCCCGGCTTCCCGACGACATGGGGCGCCGAACACTTCAAAACGCAGACCTTCAACACCAAGGCGACGGTGGCGAAGAAGCTCGAAGACGCGGGGGCCGTGCTCGTCGCCAAGCTCACGCTCGGGGCACTGGCCCTCGGCGACGTCTGGTTCGGCGGCACGACGCGGAATCCGTGGAACGTCAAACAGGGGAGCAGTGGCTCGAGCGCCGGTTCCGCTTCCGCAACCTCCGCGGGGTTGGTGCCCTTCGCCATCGGCTCCGAGACCCTCGGTAGCATCGTCAGCCCTTCGACGCGCTGCGGGGTCACGGGATTGCGGCCGACCTTCGGCCGCGTCAGCCGCGCGGGTTGCATGGCGCTGTCGTGGACGATGGACAAACTCGGGCCGTTGACCCGCAGCGTCGAGGATTGCGCGCTCGTCTTCGGGGCCATCCACGGGGCCGACCCGCTCGACCCGACCAGTGTCGAGCGACCGTTCCATTGGCCCGGCACCGCGAAACTGAGCGAGTTGAAAGTGGGGTATACCAAGACCAACAAAGCGGTCGACGAGCGCGATGAATTGAAAGTGCTCAAGGAACTCGGTGTGACGCTCGTGCCCATCGAGCTGCCGAGCAAACTGCCGGTGTCCGCGATCGGCAGCGTGCTCGATGTCGAATGCGCGGCCGCGTTCGACGAGTTGCCGCGCGGCAACATCCGCGAGGGTTACGGGGCCTACTGGGCGAGAACCTTCCGCCAGGGGCAGTTCATCTCGGCGGTCGAGTACATACGGGCCAATCGCCTCCGGACGCTGCTCATGCGGCAGATGGCCGAGGTCATGGAGAAGGTCGATCTCTACGTCGGCGAGAACGATCTGCAAATCACCAACCTGACGGGGCACCCGTCGGTCTGCTTACCGAACGGACTCGTGAAGAACGGCGGAGTCGATGTGCCGAAAGCGCTGACGTTCACCGGCCGGCTCTACGGCGAGACGGAGCTGCTGACCGTGGCCCACGCCTATCAGAAAGCGACCGGCTTCCACCTGAAACGACCGCCGATGGACAAAGCGACCAAAGTGAACGCCGCCGGGTGACGGGGCGTTATCAGAGCGACACACTTGCGAGAGCGGGCATTCCCCGTCTATCGGTTTCGACCCAACGGTAGGCTGTGAAATCCATTTTGCGCCAAGCGAATCGCATTTTGCCCCACGCCGCCCGTCGGAACCGCCAAAAAGTGTAGCCGCCCGCACGCAAAGCCCGCCGGTGTCCGGCCCAGATGGCCAGCGTGATCCCGGCGAACAAGATACGATGAAAGCCCATGGTCAGAGCCCGGAGCGAGCGGGGACGATTTCGCTGCAAGATGGCGAGTCGCTCGCACTGGAACCGGATGTGGGGTACTTCGTCCGCCAAGATTTGCCCGCAGATCGCCCGCAGCACCGGCGACACGTCGCCCGCCGGATGGCGTTGTAGTAGATCAGGGCGTGCGTCTCGACCATGACAACCGGGGTCGCCCAGATTTCCATCCGCGGCCAAGCGTAGCGAATGGTCCGAAACAGATAGTCGCCCCAATCCGACTCGGCGCGGATGACACCCGCGAGTTCGAGAAAGCGTCCGAGGTCGCGACCGTGGCGCTGCTCTTCCGCGATAAACAACCGCACCGCGGCGACGAATTCCGGGTCGCCGATAGAAGTGGCATAGTTGTGGGACGCGGCGAGAAGATGCGAGCCATCCGAAGTTTCGCCGAGCTGCCAAGCGCGCAGCGATCCGGCGATCGACGCCAACTCAGCATCGGTAACACCCGCTCCCAGGCTCCACGGAATGGGCCGGAGGCATCGGGCATTTCTCTCGAAATGAACGCTCCATTCCGACGATTTCCTCACCGGTATCCGTTCGCTCTCTTTCGAATTTTCCATCTCGCAGCCCCATTTGCCGATGTTTCGCATGGCGGCCCACAGAAGGATCATACCCATCCACTTTGCAATGTAAAGTTGATTTAGAAGTGGATTCTTGAGTGACTGGAATCGGGTTTTGATCCTGTTCAGTCGCCCAAATTCCGAAATGCCGCTTCGACGCCTCGACGCAAGTCCTTGCAGGGCATGGTCTGTTAAGTGATTTGGAAACGAGTTAAGCGTTTTGGCGATCAGTTAACGCGAGGGTGTGCGTGTTCTCGCTTAACTCGATTGGGCCAAGATTTCCCGGCGCACCCCACCGAGGGTGCGACAACGATTCTTGGAGTTTTTGTAGCTGGGACTCAACCCCGTAGGGCGGGTTGAGTCTGCGAAACCCGCCGCAAGGATGAAGAACCTTCGGTGAACAGCGGAGCTCCCTTGCGTCCGGCGGCGGGTTTCGCAGACTCAACCCGCCCTACGCGATCAGCCAAATTGCAACAACCTCCAAGAATCGTTGCTACACCCCCCACCGAGTTGCGGTTGACGCGGTCGGTCGGCAAAAATTACACTGCCCGCACACCGCCGATTCGACCCCGCAAGGACGCGGACTGATGCTGCCTACGATCAACAAGCGCTTTCTCCTCAAAATGCTGCTCGCCCTGGGGCTGCTCGTCGGCGGGTTGGCCGGGGTACACGCCTTGCAAGCCCGGCGAATCCCGGATGCCCTGCGGCGCCAATCGGCCCGCGCGGCCGAGGCGGGCAAGAAAGACGCGGCGATCAGCTACCTGCGGCAGTACCTCGAATTCCGGCCAATGGACGTCGAAGCCCAAGAGGAACTCGCGGAACTGCTGAAGAACCGCGGGGATGGAATCTCCTACGATTTGCTCCAGCTCTACGAGCGGATTCTGCGCACCGATGCGAACCGCCACGCGATCCGCCGGGAGGCGTTGCGCGTCAGCTTGGCGCGACACCGTTACACCGACGCGGAAACGCACGCCGAGCATTTGCTGACCGAGTTCCCGAACGAAGCGGAGCTTTGGCAGAGCTTGGCCAAGGCCCAGATCGCGCTGCACCAGCCGAGCGAGAAGATTCAAAAGAGCTTGGAAGAAGCGATCCGCCTCGATGCGACGAAGCCCGCCGCGTACCAAGCCCTCGCGGCCTATTTGCTCCGCGATCTCCACCGCCCGGCCGAGGCCAAACTCGTGCTCGATCGCCTCGTCGCCGCGTTACCCGCGGACGCCGAGTCGTACATCACCCGGGCGATTTTCGCCACGATGGTCGAAGAGAGCAAAATCCTCGCGCTCGACAGCGCGATCGTCGATTTCCGCAAAGCCTTGGAACTGGCCCCGGAGCACCCGGAAGCGCTCCTGCGGCTCTCGGAGCAACTCCAGCGCGGCCGCGATCTCGCCGCGGCGAGCGACCTCTTGGCCACCGGCATCCGCGTCTATCCGAAGGATCCGCGCTTCGTCCGCAGTCTCGCTTGGCTGGAGCTCAACCGGGGGAACATCGGTTCGTCCGTCGCGGTGTTGGAAGCCGCGCTGGAGCGGGTGCCGCGCGAGAGCAGCTTCGAGTTGCTGGTGCCCCTCGCCGATTTGTTGGTGCAACTCGGTGAGACCGAGCGCACCCGCGACATCCTCGTGAAGCTCGAAGCCCGGACGTCCAAAGAAGCGAAGATGCAAGCCAAGTACATCCGCGGTCGCTTGGCGATGCGCGAGGATCATTGGGACGAAGCCATCGAGATACTCCTGTCGCTGCGGAGCGACACGCTCGGCTTGGCGGGGTTGGAGAACCAGACGAACTTGCTGCTCTCGCAGAGCTACCGCCGCAAGGGGAACGCGGCCAAGGAACTCGAATGCCTCACGCTGCTGACCAACCGCGATGCCCAACACTTGGCGGGGCGGGAAGCCCTCGGCAAAGCGTACTTGAACGCGGGACGGTTCGAAGAAGCCATCCGGGAGTACGAGACCGCGGCGCGGTCGCCGTATGCCGGGGCGAACACCCGGGCGACGCTGCTGAAGATGCGGGCCACACAATTGCGAACCTCGGCCGTCCCGGCATCGGCGGCGCCGTGGGATGCGCTGGAAGCGGACGCCAAGGATGTCGCGGCGAAATTCGGCCCGGCGAGTTCGGAAGGTTCTCTGCTGCGAGCCGACATCGCCTTGTTGCGCGGGAACCAAGAGAAGGCCGTCGCGCTGCTGCGGGCCGAAGCGTACCGCCGACCTTCGGACGTCAAGTTGTGGGGGGCCTTGGCGGTGATGCTCGCCGATTTCGCGGGGGTGCCCATCGGGTTGGCGGTCCTCGACGAAGCGCAAGCCATCGCCGGCGACGGCCCCGAACTGCGGCTGGCGCGGGCGGCGCTCTACACCAAAGACCCCGCGAAGTTGCGGAGCGTCGAGCGTCTGGCCGGTCAAATCGACACGTGGCCCGACGCCGAGCAGCAGCGGTTGTTGGATGGGCTGCTCGAAATCTACGACCGCCTCGGCGATGACGCCGGGATGCTGCGAACGTACCGCCGGATGGCCGGCCGGCGCTTCGGCGATGTGGCGCTGTGGGACGCCGTTTACGAACGGGCACTGCGGGCGAAAGACCCGGCCGTGAAAGCGGAAGCGGAAGCGGCGCTGGCGAAGTTGCCCGCGGCTGCGGATTCGCAGCCGCTGCGGGATGCTTGGAACGCCTTGGCCCAATCGCCGGCGTCCGCTTCACCGGTTGTCCGCGATGCGTTGACGAAGCGGTACGGTTCGCAACCCGACCGCGCGGATGTTTGCATCGCCCTCGGCCGTTTGAAGGCATTGGACGGCGACACCGCGGGCGCCGCGGAGGCGTTCAACCGGGCGGTGTTGCTCGAACCGAACCGCTTCGCTTCCATCCAAGCCCGACTCGAATTCCTCGCGAAGCGGTCCGATGGGGCGCTGCCGCAAGTCGTCAAGCAACTCGCTCTCGATTACCGTTGGAACGGTGAACCCTTCCGCCGCGTGATGCGCCAATGCAGTGAGCGCCTCGGCGGAACCGAGGGCCGGAACCTGTTGGAACTGGCGAAGAAATGGACCGAGGACACCGTCGGCGAATTCGGCTGGCTCGGCGAGAGCTACGCGGCGTTGAAACTCCCGGTCGAAGCCGAGGCCCAATACGAACTCGCGGTGCTCGCCCCACGCGCGACCCTCGATGATTGGTTGCGTTTGGCCCTCGTTCAGCCAGGGACCGCCCGACTTGCGGCCGTGCTCGGGCGGGCCGAGGAGAAGCTCGCCCCGGCGCTGTCCGTGGTTCTGCTCGCTTCGGTCGCCGAATCGCCGGCCGGGGCGAAGGGCTGGAAGCCGAAGTTGAAGACGGACGCCGACCGCCGGCAATTCGCCCAAGCGAGCCTCGCCCTCAAGCTTTCGCGTTACCAACGCCAAGAGGCGGTCGCGCTCTTAGAAACCTTCTTGGGCGACGCCAAGCTCCCCGCGGCCGACGCGGCGTGGGCCAGGCGCAACCTCGCGATGCTCTACGTTTCGCAGGGGAACCCCATCGACCGCAAGCGGGCCAAGGATCTCCTCGCGGCCAAGGACAACTCCCCCGGCGAAACGACCGACGAGAAGCGCTCGACCGCCGCGGTTCTCGCGGGGCTGGCCCGCCACTTGGAAAGCGACGACCGCAAACAGGTGTTGGCCCGGGCCATCGAAATCCTGCGCGACGTGGTCGGAGTCACGCGGGATCGCCGCGATCAATTCCTGCTCGCCCAACTGAGCCGGACTTCCGGCGAACGTGAGGGCCGCATCGCCGGCCGCAAACTCCTGCTGGAACTGTTGGAGAAGGACACGAAGAACATCGACTACTTGGTCGCCGGGCTGGAAGAAGCGTCGGAACCCGAAGACCGCGAGTTCGCGGATGGCTGCGCCGACCGGCTCCTCAAGAACTTCCCCGCCGAGTTCAAGGCCGTCTCCGCCGTAGCCAAGTACGAGACGCGCATCGGCCGGCCGGAGCGGTCGCTCGAACTCGTCAACGGCTACGCCCGCACGGCCGACAATTCCCCCGGCGACTTGCAATTGCGCTACGCCCGCGCCGCGGAACTCCTCGAAGGCCTCGCTCGCTCGCCGAACGTCCGCAAGACGGATCTCGGGCGGAAGATGACGAACGCCGCCGTGGATAAGTACGAATCGCTCTTCGCGAATCGGCCCGAATCCGTGGTCGCCGCGGCGGGGTTGCTCGCCGCCGATGGTCGTGCGGAAGAGGCCTTCGCCAAGATCGAACGGCATTCCAAGATGCTGCCGATGCGGGTGAAGGTGATGGCCGGCCTCGCCGTGTTGCGCGCCGGGTCGAGTACGCCGCGCCAGACCGCGCTCGTTCAAGAATGGTTGACGGTCGCCAAGAGCGGCGAACCGGGATCGATCGCCGTGCTGTTGAACGAAGCCGACTTCTACAACCTGCAAGGCGATTCGGCGAAGTCCGAGATCGCCTACGAAGCCGTGTTGAAACTCGAAGAGCGAAACGTCGTCGCGCTCAACAACTTGGCGTGGCTGCTCGCGGCGAATCCGCAGAAAGCCGAGCGCGCCGCCGAGTTGTTGGAGAAGGCCGTGAAAGAGATCGGCCTGACCGGGGAACTGCTCGACACGCGGGCCAGGATCAAGATTTCCGCCCGGCAGTTCGACGCCGCCGAACGCGATCTGTTACAAGCCCTCTCGCAAGAGAAGACGCCCCTGCGGATGTTCCACTTGGCCCTGGCGATGCAAAGCCAAACCCCGGCCCGCACCGACGAGGCGGCCGCGCAGTTCAAGCAGGCCAAAGCGAGAGGGTTGAAGGAGCAATCGGTTCACCCGGCGGACATCGCGCTCTACCGGACGCTGATGAAGGAAGGGGAGAAGTAGGCTGGAAAAGAGTCTACTCCGACAATTGAATCGACAGGAGAGCCTTGTTCCCAGTTCCGAGCCATTCGGGTTCGAGACTTTCGATCACGTTGAACTTGACCATGAGCAAACGCCCTTGGTACGACGTGACGACAATGACGTTGCTCACCGACGGGCCGACGCGCGTCTGGGTCGGCGGGGCGATGGCCTTCGAGCGGGCCGTGCCCAAACTCGCGCCGTTCGCCCAGGAGGAGAAGTTCACGGTCGAACTCGGTGCTGGTGAAGGTGGTGACCAGCGGTGCGACGCACCGCATCGGCCTGCAGTTTTCGGGCGAACTCCTCCGCCAAGACGCCGCGCCGGAAGAGAAGTGAACGACTGGCTGCGAATACGCCGGCTATTCCCGATGTGGATCGACCCGAATCGAGCCACATGCACTGCTTTTTCGCTTGACCTCGCCAATTGACCGGCGAATATGCAGGAAAAGTCCCCGACCAATATGCCTGAGAATAAGAAGTTCGGCGGCGGAGGGCGAACCGATGCGGGTGCTTGACATGCGGCCTGAGACCGTCCCAACGGCCACCGAGTACCGGGCCGGATTGGCGGCCGTCCGGAATGGGATAACCGAGAAGCAGTTTCGGATGCTGCGTCACCACTACCTTTCGCCAGACGGGTCGGCGACACAGCGCCAACTCTCCGTGGCGGTCGGCTACGCGAACTACGGCGCGGCCAACTTGCAATACGGGTTGTTCGCCGGCAAACTGGCCGAGGCGATGGGCATCGAGGTCAACGGCGTTCTCGTGTTCCTGCTCTCCACTTTCCTCCGCGAGTCCGATGTCGCCGACGGCGAAGTGCAGCTGGTCATGCGGCCTGAGTTGCATTCCGCCCTGGAGGGTTTGGGCTGGTTCGCTGGCGAAGCCACGGTCGTTTCGCCGGTGCCAACGTTCCTGCTGACATGGAATCCGGCCGTCTGGAACGGCGAGATCACGAACCCATCCGACTGGAGCTGCGGCAACAACAAGCGGATCAAGGCAGGGGATCGGCTGTTCCTGATCCGGCAGGGCAGTGAGCCGCGCGGCATGGTGGCATCCGGGAGCGCGCTCACCGATGTATTCGAGGACGACGAAGGCACGCGCCGGGTTCGCATGGGGATCGACACCCTTTTGGAGGCAGAGACGGACGAGATTTACTCCCGCGACGCGCTGGTCGAGCTGAATGAGGGGCTGGGCGAACCGATGAACTGGAGCGCGCAGATATCTGGCACCCGCATCCCCGACGCGGTTGCCGCACGGCTTGAGGCGGGGTGGCTGGAGTTCCTGTCCGGCCGGCTGCCGCCTGCGGACATCATCCAGCAGTCGTTTCTGTACCCCGAGGGGGCCGTCCGGCAGATCACCGTGAACGCTTATGAGCGAAGCCCGGAGGCGCGGCGGCGGTGCCTCGAATATCACGGCCGGTCGTGCGCAGTGTGCGGTATGTCGTTCGGGGCAGTGTACGGGCCGTTGGCAGAGGGCTTCATCCACGTCCACCACCTCAAGCCGCTGTCCGAGGTTGGGGAGGGGTACGAAGTCGATCCGGTCGTGGACTTGCGGCCGGTGTGCCCGAACTGCCATGCGGTTTTGCACTTAGGCGAGCCGTGCCGTAGCATCGACGAAGTGCAGGGGCTTTTAGGGCGGCAAAGGCACGCCTAACCGCACTCATCGCCCACCATCTCCCTCACATTTGCAACCGGCCGGCAAGTAAGGGGCTCGATTTCGCACCGGTTGAAATGGTTTCAGCCGGCATCGCGACCCTCGAAATCGGACGTAAAGTGTTGGCGCGCATGGGTTCTACCCGAATTTGGAAATGATTTCGCGGAGGGGTGGGGCACTTTGCGCCGAAACCATTTCCCGGGTCAAGACACATCAAATCGCGTAATCGGGCTGGAACATCTTGGCCGTCTTCGGCGACAGAAAGACCATCTCCCCGACCACCAACCCCAGCTTCTTGTTTTGATCCGGCGTCAGATCGACGTTGACCACCAAGCCGAAGTCGTCGGCGCGGACGCGGACCTTGACCACCGAGCCGGCCGGGTTGATGTGGATGATCTTGCCGCGGATGCAATTCCCCACGGCACCCGTGCGATCCAGATCGAGCTCGTGCGGCCTCACGTACACGGCGGCAGTTCCCGAGCCAGTTTCGTGGACGCGACCACTTTCGATCGGCATCTCAACATCGCCGAGCAGCACCCGACCGTCTTTCAACTGCGCTTGGAAGATGTTGACGTTCCCCAAGAAGTCCATGACGAACGCGTTGGCCGGTTTCTCGAACACCTCGGCCGGGGTGCCCGATTGCTCGATGCGCCCGGCGTTCATGATGACGATCTTGTCCGCGACTTCGAAGGCTTCCTCTTGGTCGTGCGTCACGAACAAACTGGTGACGTGGAACTCGTCGTGGAAGCGGCGGAGCCACGCCCGCAGTTCGGTGCGTACCTTGGCGTCGAGCGCGCCGAAGGGTTCGTCGAGCAGGATGACCTTCGGTTCCGGGGCGAGTGCGCGGATCAGCGCGATCCTCTGCTTCTGCCCGCCGGAGAGTTGCGACGGATAGCGGTGCGACATCGTTTCGAGCCGGACGAGGTGGAGCAGTTCCTCGACGCGGGCTTTGATACGGTCGTCTTTCCACCGGCGGACGCGCAGGCCGAAGGCGACGTTCTCGAACACCGTCATGTGCTTGAAAAGGGCGTAGTGCTGAAACACGAAGCCGACGTTGCGTTCCTTCGCCGAGGGGTTGGTGATGTCGTCATCGTGGTAAGAGACCGTTCCCGAATCGGCGACTTCCAACCCCGCGATGATCCGCAGCAGCGTCGTCTTGCCGGAGCCGGACGGGCCGAGGAGCGCGACCAGCGCCCCGGTGGGCGCTTCGACGTTGACGCTGTCGAGCGCGGTGAAGGTGCCGAATTTCTTGCTGACGTTCTTGGCCGTGATGCTCATGGGGAACAAGATATGGGTCGATGGATGGGTAGGGAACTCAACGCATCCGGGCCGAGGGTTTGGTATCGTGAGTTGCGGGGTTGGACCGCTTCGCGAATCGTCAAGAGAAATGGAAGATGAGTTCGGAACAAGTCCCTGACACGAGCACGGGTCCTCTCGGTTATCCGAAATTCCCGGGGGATGCCCTCCTCGCCCAACGGATCGTAACGGAGCCAAGGGCGCCGCTCGACCGGCCCCAGCTTGCAACAACGCCCTCTTGGAAACACCGGAAAGAGCTCACCACGATTGATTTGCTCGTATGCATCGTCCTTCCGTTTGTCGGCGTGATCGCTGGCATCGTGCGCATCGTCCGCGGCGACCCGACGGGGTTGCGTATGTTCTTGATTTCGACGGGAGTGCTCGTCGTGGCCACTCTTCAGGGATGGTGTTTCAGATTATGATTCGTGTTCGAATGGAGCGCCTTACCTGTCTGGCAGCCGAATCGCATTGCCCCCGCCGCCTCCACTCGGGATAATCACTCCGTTAAGTCACCCGGGATCGTCCATGAACGCCGCCGAACTCGATGCGATCCTCCGCCAGTTCCTCGTGGACCATAAGCTCAGCGCCTCCGAACGGCAGACGCTGATGGCGTGGGCCGAGAAGAACATCACGACCGAGCAAAAGCGCGGCGTCGCCCGCAGCCGGTTATTTGAAGCGGCCCGAACCGCCGTGACCGACCCCGCCGCGGTCGAAGTGATCGACTTCCTCGAAGCCGCGTTGAAGGTGATCGTTCCGGCGCAGAACACCGCCGGCAGCGCCCCGAGTTCCGCGGCTTGCTTCAGCCCCGGTGAAGCCTGCTTGGGGATGATCGTCAACCACCTCATCAACGCCCGGCGGACCATCGACATCTGCGTCTTCACGATCACCGACGACCGCATCAGCAACACGATCCTCGCGGCCCACAAGCGCGGGGTGAAGATCCGCATCATCACCGACAATGAAAAAGCCTACGACGCCGGGTCGGATGTGCCGCGCTTCCGCGAGGCGGGCATCCCCGTCGTCGTCGATGAGACGCCGTTCCACATGCACCACAAGTTCGCGATTTTCGACGGGCAACGCTTGCTGAACGGCAGTTACAACTGGACGCGCGGGGCGGCCGCGCAGAACGAAGAGAACATCATCGACACCGACGACCGCAATTTGATCGCGAAGTTCCAGCACGAATTCGAAGCCCTTTGGACCGGATTGCCCACCGCCCGTTGACTCCCGACCGACCTCCGACCGCTGACGCGGCCGGCTCGCCAAGATGGACACCCGCCATGCGAATGCCTCGCCTCGCCCCGCTCGGAATCGTCGTCCTGACTTGCACTTTCTCGCCCGCTCAACCGAAGCCGGATTACGTCAAGAAAGCGACCCGCGCCGAGACGGCGAAGGCGACGCTGGCGTCGTTCGATTTGCCGAACTTGTCGGGCAAGTGGTACTTCGCCGGGCCGTTCGACAACCCGGATCGCAAGGGCATCGATGTGAAATACCCACCGGAAAAGGAAGTCGATCTGAAGGCGACCTTCGTCGGCAAGAACGAACGCAAGTTCGGCTGGAAGGAGTTCAAGGGCTTCGAGCTCGGCAAGATTCTCAGCATCAAGTCGATCATCCCGGACGACAACGACGCGGCCGTGGTCTACCTCTACCACGAGTTCGACGCGGCCGAGGCGGGGCGGTTGCCGATCTCGCTCGGGGCCGACGACACGATGTCGCTCTGGTTCAACGGGGCACGTCTGCTCTACGAGGACCACGAGCGCGCCTCGGCCCCGGATCAGTTCTTCACGCAGTTGAAATTGAAACCGGGCAAGAACCAATTGCTGTTGAAGGTGTGCCAGTACGCCGGCGGGTGGGAAGTGGTCGTCGCCCCGGAACTGCCCGACACGTTGCCGCAGAAAATCCAGACCCAGTACGAGAAGGACTTCCCGCGCACCGGTTCGCCCGTCGCCACGCCGGGCACGGCCGGGGAGACGAAGCACTACGAAATCACCACGATTCAAGAGCCTGCGGACTGCGTCCTCGAAGTCGGCGGCCTCGCCTTCCGGCCCGACGGCAAGTTGCTCGTCTGCACGCGTCGCGGCGAAATCTGGTTGGTCACCAACCCGACCTCCAAGAACCCGGCCGAGATCAAGTTCACCAAATTCGCCAGCGGTTTGCACGAGGCACTCGGACTTCACGCCCCAGACGACAAGACCGTCTTCGTGGGCCAGCGACCGGAACTCACGAAGGTCGTCGATACCAACGGCGATGGCGTCGCCGACGAGTTCAACACCGTCGCCGATATGTGGGGCGTCTCGGGGGATTACCACGAATACTGCTTCGGCCCGGCCGTGGACAAGGCCGGTGACATGTACGTGACACTGAACGTCGGCTTCGGCGGCGGCCACCAAGCCAAAGGGGCATTCCGCGGCTGGTGTATGAAGATCGACCCGAAGACGGGGAAAACGGAACCATTCGCCTACGGACTGCGTTCGCCCAACGGCGTTACGGTCAGCCCAGAAGGGGATCTGTTCTACGCCGACAACCAAGGGGAATGGTGCGCCAGCAACAAGCTCAGCCACATTCAGAAGGGCAAGTTCTACGGGCACCAAGCGGGCCTACGGTGGTTGAAGGATTCCCCCTACTCGGATCGCTCCGACAAAGTGCCGAGCGGGATGCTCTACGACGGCCAACCGGCGCCGGGCAAAACCTCGCCGAAGGGCTTCCCCGAGGTCGAACGCCCCGCGATCTGGTTCCCCTACGGCCGCATGGGCCAATCGGCGAGCGAACCGAAATGGGACACGACGGCCGGGAAGTTCGGCCCTTTCGCGGGGCAGTGCTTCGTGGGCGATCAAACGAAAGCCGTCGTGATGCGGGTCGCCTTGGAGAAGGTCAACGGGGTTTATCAGGGGGCGTGCTTCCCCTTCCGCGGCGGCTTCCAGTGCGGGGTGAACCGCCTCGCCTTCGGGCCCGACGGCAGCTTGTACGTCGGCCAGACGAACCGCGGTTGGGGCTCCCTCGGCGGCAAACCGCAAGGTCTCCAGCGCCTCACGTTCACCGGCGAGGTGCCGACGGAAGTGCACAGCGTCAAGCTGACGAAGACCGGCTTCGACTTCACCTTTACCAAACCGCTCGATCCGAGTTGCGTCGTCAAGACGGACGCTTTTTCGGTGAAGTCGTTCACGTACATCTACTTCAGCAACTACGGAAGCCCCGAGACCGACACGCAACCGGAGAAGGTCACAACGATTCGCGTCTCGGCGGACGGCAAGACCGTGAGCATCGATGTCCCCGACCGCCGCGTCGGCCGGGTGTACGACTTCAAATTGAACGGTGTGAAGTCGGCGGAGGGGCAGGGGCTGCTGCACGCGGAAGCGTATTACACGCTGAATGAACTGGTGAAGTGAGAGAAATAATGCCCAAGCCCAAAGTCTTCGTCGCCCGTCAGATCCCCGTTGCGGGGTTGGAACTCATCCGCGGCGGCTGCGAGGTCGACGTCTGGCCCGAGCGACTGCCGCCGTCGCCGGAAGTCTTGCGCGAGCGCGTCCGCGATTGCGATGGCCTCGTTTCTCTGCTCACAGACAAAGTCGATGCGGCGTTGTTCGATGCCGCGCCGCGGCTCAAAGTGGTCTCCAACTTCGCGGTCGGGGTCAACAACGTCGATCTCGCCGCGGCGACGCAGCGCAAGATCCCCGTCGGAAATACGCCGGGTGTACTGACGGAAGCCACCGCTGACATCGCGGTGACACTGCTGCTCGCGGCGGCCCGGCGGCTCGGCGAAAGCGCCACCGATGCGAAGGAAGGACGCTGGCTGACGTGGGAACCGCTCGGCTGGCTCGGGGCCGATCTCGTGGGACGCACCCTCGGCATCGTCGGCATGGGCCGCATCGGGCACGCGGTCGCCAAGCGGTTGCACTTCGGTTGGGGAATGAAGGTGCTCTACACCTCCCGCAGCCCCAAACCGGGGATCGACGCGGAACTCAAGGCCACGGCGGTGAGTTTGGAGACGCTGCTGGCCGAGAGCGATGTTGTTTCGGTGCACGCCGATTTAAACCCGACTACGAAAGGGATGTTCGGCTCGCCGCAATTCGCACAAATGAAACGGAGCGCTGTCTTCGTCAATACGGCCCGCGGGCCGCACGTCGATCAATCCGCTCTCGCCGAGGCGTTGCGTTCGGGCACCATCTTCGCCGCCGGGATCGACGTGACCGACCCCGAACCGCTGCCGAGCGACCACGAGTTGTTCAAACTTCCGAATTGCGTCATCGCCCCGCACATTGCGAGCGCGACCCACGACACGCGCAACGCCATGGCGAAGCTCTGCGCGGAGAATCTGCTCGCGGGGGTGTGCGGGAAGCGACTGCCGAATTGCGTGAATGCACATGTCTACGAGCCGGATGCGTGAGTGACGAACCGACTGCAGCCCCGCACTTTACGGGTTCTCACAATTCGGCATGCGGTCCGTCGCTCACGAGTCCGGCTCGTACTTCGAGCGGTGGTCTGTGGCGTACAGCCGAACAAAAAAGAGCGAGCCCATCGGCTCGCTCTTTTCTTTCTGATCACCGATCACTACTTCTTCGCGGCCAGCACCGCGATCGCGCCCGTATCGGTGATGAAGAGCGTGTTGCCGGTGTTCTTGTCGGTGAAGACTTCGACGCCGTACTTGTTGGCTTTGGCGAATTCGGGGACGCCGCCCGGGCGGGCCTTCAAGCTCATGGCCTTCTTCCATTCCAAGCCTTGCTTTTCTTTCAACGCGGCGGGGGCCGGGGCGACGGCGATCGAACCGGTCTCGCTGATGTAGATCAACCCGCCGGTGTTTTCGTCCCGGAAGACTTCGATGCCGAACTTGGCGGTCTTGTCGGCGACGAAATCGGGTTCGTCGGCTTTGCGCACCCGGCAGGTCAACCCGTAGAGGGCTTTGGGGGCTTTCACCTTATCCGGTTCGGGCGCCGTTGCGGGGGCCGGGCCGGCCGCGAGGAGGCCGGCTTCACTGATGTAGACCAAGCCGCCGGTGTTCTCGTCTTTGTAGACTTCGACGCCGAATTTCTTGGTGTCCTTGCCGAAGGCCTCTTCGTTCGGGCCGCGCACCTTCAACAAGAGGGCGTGGTGCCAGACGGGACCTTTGTCTTTCGCGGCCGCGGCGATCCCGCCGAGTGCGAGACCGCCCGTTTGGCTGATGTAGACGAGCTTGCCCGAGCCGGTGTCGAGGAAGACCTCGACGCCGTACTTGGTGGTGTCCTTGGTGAATTTGTCTTCGTCCGCTTTGCGGGCGCGCATGTCGTGGGCGAATTGCCACTCGGCCTTTTTGGTCGCGCCCGGTTCCCCGGCGTCGATGACCGCGAGATTCCCGGCTTGGGAGATCGCCAAGGTCGCTCCGCTGAGCGGTTCCTTGAAGACTTCGACGCCGATCTTCGCGGCCTTGTCCCAA